>JAEUNN010000446.1 GCA_016791085.1 Rhodocyclaceae bacterium
TACCTGGGCCCGGCGGGTACCTTTACCCAGGTCGCGGCGCGGCGGCATTTCGGGTCGGCGCCGGAACTGGTGCCGGCGGCGACCATAGACGACTGTTTCCGCGAAGTCGAAGCCGGACATTGCGATTACTGCGTGGTGCCGGTCGAAAATTCCACCGAAGGCGCGGTCGGGCGCAGTCTGGACCTGCTGTTGCGCACGCCTTTGCGGGCCTGCGGCGAAGTGCTGCTGCGCGTGCATCAGAACCTCATGAGCGCCGATACCGGCGAGGGCGCGCTGGCGCGCGTGGAGCGCGTGTATTCGCATGCGCAGTCGCTCGCCCAGTGCCACGAGTGGCTCAACCGCAACCTTCCTGCCGCAGCGCGCGTGTCGGTGGTGAGCAACGCCGAAGCCGCGCGCCGCGCCGCCAGCGAAAGCGGCGCGGCGGCCATCGCCGGCGAACTGGCGGCGGAGCTGTACGGACTGACGCTGCACGCCCGAAACATCGAGGACGACCCCAGCAACACCACGCGCTTCCTGGTGTTGGGCGACCACGACCCGGGCCCCTCGGGCGCCGACAAAACCAGTCTGGTGTGTTCCGCGCACAACCGCCCGGGCGCCGTGCATGCGCTGCTCGAACCTTTCGCGCGCCACGGCGTGAGCATGACCCGGCTGGAATCGCGTCCGGCCGAATCCGGGTTGTGGGAATACGTTTTCTACATTGATGTCGACGGCCATGCCGCCGACGCCGTCTTGTCGCAGGCGCTGGAGGGGCTCGCCGAGCGCGCCGGCTTCCTGAAATTGCTCGGATCCTATCCGCGCGCCGTCACGGAGTAGAACCGCATGGCCATCGCCGCACAAGCACCGGCCCATATCCGCGCCATATCGCCTTACCAGCCCGGCAAGCCGATAGACGAACTGGCGCGCGAAATGGGCCTGGACCCGGCCGGCATCATCAAGCTGGCGTCCAACGAAAACCCGCTCGGCATGAGCGCGGCGGCGCGCGCCGCGGCCGCCGCCGCACTGGCCGAAGTGCCGCGCTATCCGGACGGCAACGGATACGTGCTCAAACAGGCGCTGTGCCGGCACTATGGCGTGGCGCTGGACCAAGTCGTGCTCGGCAACGGCTCCAATGACGTGCTGGAACTCGTGGCGCGCGCTTTTCTGGCGCCGGGCTGCTCGGCGGTGTATGCGCAGCATGCTTTCGCGGTATATCCCCTGGCCACCCAGGCCATGGGTGCGCAAGGCATAGAGGTGGCGGCGCGCGACTATGCGCACGACCTCGCCGCCATGCGCGCGGCCATCCGTCCCGACACGCGCGTGCTGTGGATCGCCAACCCGAACAATCCTACCGGCACCTTCCATAAAGGCGCCGATATCGAGGCGCTGATCGACAGCGTGCCGCCCGACGTGGTGGTGGTGCTGGACGAAGCCTATACCGAATACCTGGCGCCCGCCCAGCGCTACGACTGCCTGAGCTGGATCGCGCGCCACCCGAATCTGCTGGTGTGCCGCACCTTTTCCAAAGCCTACGGGCTGGCCGGACTGCGCGTGGGTTTCGGGCTCGGCAGCGCCGAACTGATCGATCTGCTCAACCGCGTGCGCCAGCCCTTCAACGTATCCGGCGTCGCCCTCGCGGCAGCCGCCGCGGCGCTGGACGACAGGGATTTCGTGGACCGCAGTTATGCCGCCAATCGCGCCGGCATGGGCCAGCTCGAAGCCGGATTTGCCGCGCTGGGATTGCGCTGGATCGCCTCGGCCGGCAATTTCATCGCGGTCGAGGTGGGCGACGCCGCGGCCATCAACCGGCGCCTGCTGGCCGCCGGCGTGATCGTGCGGCCCATAGCCGGTTACGGCATGCCGCGCCACCTGCGCGTGTCCATCGGCCTGCCGGGAGAAAATGCGCGCCTGCTCGAGGCGCTGGGCGCGGCATTGGGAGCAGCCACATGAAATTTGCCAAGGTGGTGGTGTGCGGCGTCGGGCTCATAGGCGGCTCGTTCGCGCTGGCGCTCAAGGCCGCCGGCCGGGTGGATAAGGTCGTGGGGCTGGGGCGCCGCGTGGAGTCGCTGCAGGATGCGCTCAACCTCGGCGTGATAGACGAAATCAGCACCGACTGGGGCAGCGCGCTCGACGGCGCGCAGCTCGTGATGCTGGCCGTGCCGGTCGGCCAGATGCCGCGCGTGATGGCGGAAATGGCGCCGTTCCTGCGTCCCGGCACCTATGTCACGGATGGCGGCAGCACCAAGCGCGATGTGGTCGATGCCGCCTACCAGCGCCTGGGCGCGCGTGTGGAATGTTTCGTGCCGGGCCACCCCATCGCCGGCGCCGAAAAGAGCGGCGCCTCGGCCGCGCGCGCCAACCTGTTCCGCGGCCGCCGCGTGGTGCTCACGCCGCTGCGCGAAAACCCGCGCATGGCGGTCGAAGTCGTACGCGACGCCTGGCGTGCCTGCGGCGCTCTGGTCAGCGAAACCACGCCGCAACTGCACGACCGCACGCTGGCCGCGGTAAGCCACCTGCCGCACCTGCTGTCGTTCGCGCTGGTGCACGAACTGGCCGGGCGGCCCAACGCGGACCGCTATTTCGACCTCGCCGCGGGCGGTTTTCGCGATTTCACGCGCATCGCCAGCAGCCACCCGGAAATGTGGCGCGACATCATGCTGGCCAACCGCGATGCGGTGCTGGCCGAACTGTCGTCGTATGAGCGCGAACTAGCCATGCTGCGTGCGCTGATCGAAACCGGCGACCGCGCCGGACTCGAAGAAGTGTTCGCGCGCGCGCGTGCCGCGCGCGACACCTGGATACTGGCGCAGGAACAGGCATCCAACCAGGCCGGCTAAGCGCCGGGCGTGGCACGGGATGGCGCAAAGCTCCACCCGCGTGCCGCTCGCGCAAACGCCAACCGTCCAGCCCTTACCGCAACGCCATCCTGCCAGCCGACATGAATAGTTCCGCCGCCTATCCTCCCGCACTGGATTTGCCCGCGGCCAGCCGCGCTGCCGGCGCGGTGCGCCTGCCCGGATCGAAAAGCATATCCAACCGCACCTTGCTGCTGGCCGCGCTGGCCGAGGGGCGCACCGAAATATTCGACCTGCTGGTATCCGACGACACCGAGCGCATGCTGGACGCGCTGGATGCGCTGGGCGTGCCGGTCACCCGCGCAGACGCCGCACATTGCATCGTGGATGGCGTGGGCGGCCAATTTCCGGTCAAACAGGCAGAACTGTTCCTGGGCAATGCCGGCACGGCGTTCCGTCCCCTGACCGCGGCACTCGCGGCGGCGGGCGGGCGTTACACGCTGTCCGGCGTGGCGCGCATGCACGAGCGGCCCATAGGTGACCTGGTCGATGCTTTGCGCGCCATGGGCGCGGACATACGCTATCTGGGCGAGCCGGGCTATCCGCCGCTGGCCATCGAAGCGGCCCGCCTCTGCGTGCCGCCCGCGGTGCCGGTGCGCGGCGACGTGTCGAGCCAGTTCCTGACCGGCCTGCTGCTCATGCTGCCCATGCTGGCGCAGGACGTGACGCTCACGGTGACGGGCGAACTGATATCCAAGCCCTATGTGGAAATCACGCTGGCGCTCATGCAGCGTTTCGGCGTCCTGGTGGAACGCCAGGGCTGGGAAAGTTTCCGCGTGCCGGCCAGCGCGCGCTACCGCACGCCGGGCAAAATCTGGGTGGAAGGCGATGCTTCGTCGGCGTCGTATTTCCTCGCCGCCGGCGCGCTGGGCGGCGGCCCGGTGCGCGTCGAAGGCGTGGGGCGCGCGAGCATACAGGGCGACGTGCAGTTCGCCGCCGCGCTGCAAGGGCTGGGCGCGCAGATCGAAATGGGCGACAACTGGATCAGCGCGTCAGCCCCGGCGCGCGGGCGGCTCGCGGCGTTCGACCTCGACCTCAACCTGATACCGGATGCCGCCATGACGCTCGCGGTGGTCGCGCTGTTTTGCGACGGCCCCTGCCGGCTGCGCAACATCGCCAGCTGGCGCGTCAAGGAAACCGACCGCATCGCCGCCATGGCGACCGAATTGCGCAAATTGGGCGCAAACGTCGAAGAGGGCGCCGACTGGCTGGGCGTGCAAGCGCCGGCCGCACTCGTGCCGCACGCGCAAATCGACACTTACGACGACCATCGCATCGCGATGTGCTTTTCACTCGCCGCGCTGGGCGGCGTGCCGATCACGATCAAGGACCCCAAGTGCGTGGCGAAAACCTTTCCGGATTACTTTCAGGTGTACAACCAGGTGGTGCAGGCATGAGCCTGGCGCCGGTAATCGCCATAGACGGGCCGTCGGCGTCCGGCAAAGGCACCGTCGCGGAGCGCGTGGCGCGCCGGCTGGGCTACCGCTTTCTCGACAGCGGTTCGCTGTACCGCCTTACCGCGCTGGCCGGCATGCAGTCCGGCGTCGATCTGTCCGACGCGGCGCGGCTGGCCGACCTGGCGCTGGTGTTGCCGGTAGTTTTTTCGGACGGGCAAATTTACCTGGACGGCGTGGACGTGAGCGATGCCATACGCCGCGAAGACGTATCGCGGGGCGCTTCCTGCGTCGCGGCGCTGCCGGCCGTGCGTGGCGCCCTGCTTGAGCGCCAGCGCGCCTTCCGGGCTCCGCCCGGGCTGGTCGCGGACGGGCGCGACATGGGCACGGTGGTGTTTCCAGACGCCCTGGTCAAGATTTTTCTGACCGCATCCGCCCAGGCGCGCGCAGAGCGTCGATATACCCAGTTGATCGCTAAGGGCTTTTCTGCTAACCTCTCCGCCCTCTTGCAAGACTTGCAGGAACGCGATGCGCGCGACTCCATGCGTGCGGTCGCTCCCCTGCAACGCGCTGCGGACGCATATCTGGTTGATACGACGTTGCTTTCCATCGAACAGTCGGTGGCAGCCGTCATGGATATCGTGAAGTTGCGGCTTCCGCAGGCAGGCGACGCGCCGGCTCCCCAGTAGCGCGATCGCGCCGCGTCATGCGGCACCAGGCGCCCGTGCCCACCCGCACGGGTATTTTGTCGGTTTGACTATTTCCGCCGTCCCCACGCGGCACAGGTTCCCGTAATGTCTGTCAATCTCGCCACGAGTGGCGCCCAATCGCCCGAAGAAAGTTTTGCCGCGCTGTTCGAAGAAAGCCTGGCCCGCCAGGAAATGCGCGCTGGTGAAGTCATCACCGCCGAGGTGGTCCGCGTAGACCAGAACTACGTCGTCGTGAATGCCGGCCTCAAGTCGGAAAGCTACATCCCCATCGAAGAATTCCGTGACGACCGCGGCGAAGTCGGCGTAAAGCCGGGCGAATTCGTGCAGGTCGCCATCGAAATGATCGAAGACGGCTTCGGCGAAACCCGTTTGTCGCGCGACAAGGCCAAGCGCATCGCGGCCTGGAACGATCTGGAAAAAGCGCTCAACGACTCGTCGCTGGTGAAGGGCGTCATCACCGGCAAGGTGAAGGGCGGCCTGACGGTCATGGCGGGCGGCATACGCGCCTTCCTGCCGGGTTCGCTCGTGGACATGCGTCCGGTCAAGGACACCACGCCGTACGAAGGCAAGGAATTCGAATTCAAGGTCATCAAGCTCGACCGCAAGCGCAACAACGTGGTGTTGTCGCGCCGCGCCGTGCTGGAAGCGTCGGCCGGCGAAGAGCGCGAAAAGCTGCTCGAAACCCTGCGCGAAGGCACCATCGTGAAGGGCGTGGTCAAGAACATCACCGATTACGGTGCGTTCGTCGACCTGGGCGGCATCGACGGCCTGCTGCACATTACCGACCTGGCCTGGCGCCGCGTGCGTCACCCGTCCGAAGTGCTGGCCGTGGGCGACGAAGTGACCGCCAAGGTGCTGCGCTTCGACCAGGAAAAGAACCGCGTGTCGCTGGGCATGAAGCAACTGGGCGAAGACCCCTGGGTCGGCATTTCGCGCCGCTACCCGTCCGGCACCCGCATGTTCGGCAAGGTGACCAACCTGACCGACTACGGCGCGTTCGTGGAAATCGAACAGGGCATAGAAGGCCTGGTGCACGTGTCGGAAATGGACTGGACCAACAAGAACATCCACCCGACCAAGGTCGTCCAGCTGGGCGACGAGGTCGAAGTCATGATCCTCGAAATCGACGAGGAGCGCCGCCGCATTTCCCTGGGCATGAAGCAGTGCCTGCCCAATCCCTGGGAAGAGTTCGCCATGAATCACAAGAAGGGCGACAAGGTGCGCGGCCAGATCAAGTCCATCACCGATTTCGGCGTGTTCATCGGCCTGCCCGGCGGCATCGACGGTCTGGTGCATCTGTCCGACCTGTCCTGGTCCGCCTCCGGCGAAGAAGCCGTGCGCAACTACAAGAAGGGCGACGAAGTGGAAGCCGTGGTGCTGTCCATCGACGTCGAGCGCGAGCGTATTTCGCTGGGCATCAAACAGATGGAAGGCGACCCCTTCACGAGCTACATCGCCACCCACGACAAGAACAGCGTGGTGCGCGGCACGGTCAAGGCCGTCGAAGCGCGCGGCGCCGTGATCCAGCTGTCGGAAGAGGTCGAAGGCTATCTGCGCGTGTCGGAAGTGTCGCGCGACCGCATCGAAGATTTGCGCTCGGTGCTCAAGGAAGGCGAGTCGGTCGACGCCATGATCATCAACGTGGATCGCAAGACGCGCAGCATCAACCTGTCCATCCGCGCCAAGGATCAGGCCGAGCAAAACGAGGCCATGCACAAGCTGCAGTCGGACGGGGCGGCGAGCAGCGGTACCACCAACCTGGGTGCCCTGCTCAAGGCCAAGCTGAACAATCCCAATTCCTGAGGGTAAGTTCGGCTAGAAAAAAACCAGGCGCCGTGCCGGCGGTCCTAGCGGGCCGCCGCGCCGGTGCGCCGATAAACCCAAAGGCCCGAGGCGCTAGCCATGACCAAGTCGGAGCTGATCGAACGCCTTGCGGAGCGTTTCCCGCAACTTGTGGCGAAAGACGCCGAGTACGCCGTCAAAATGATCCTGGATGCGATGTCCGGCGCGCTGTCGTCGGGTGACCGCATAGAAATTCGCGGTTTCGGCAGCTTCGCGCTGAGCTACCGGCCGCCGCGCATGGGTCGCAATCCAAAGTCCGGCGAAAAGGTGCGCGTGCCCGAAAAGTACGTGCCGCACTTCAAGGCCGGCAAGGAATTGCGCGAACGCGTCGATCAGCTGCTGCCCTGAGCGCATGCGATCCGGCACGCGAGGCGCTGGCACCGCCCGCCGCGGCGGTGACCGCATACCGGTCCGCATTCCTGGCGGTCCGGCCGTATATTCCGATCGCGCCACCTGGCGGCCGCTCGCCATGCGCACCGGTCTGCCATGCGCTTTCATTCGCGTGGTGCAGGCATGATCCGCGCACTGGGCTGGCTGCTGCGTCTGGCCGTATTCGTGCTGCTGTTGGGGTTCGCGGTCAAGAACGACACCCGCGTCGATCTGCGCTTTTTCCTCGGCACGCACTGGGATTTGCCGCTGTCCCTCATCATCCTGGTGGCGTTCGCCGCAGGCGCCGCATTGGGCCTGGTCGCCGCGCTGGTGCCCATCCTGAAGTTGCGGCACGAAATCGGCCGCCTGCGCCAGTCCGCGCCTGTCGCCGCACAAACCGCGCTGCCGGTTCAAGATGCTCCGCCCGCGCTCTGAGCGGCAGGTTGCCTGAGCATGGAATTCGAGCTCTGGTGGCTGCTCGCGATACCACTGTTTTTCAGCCTGGGCTGGATCGCCGCGCGCATCGACATACGCCACGTGGTGCGTGAATCGCGCGCGCTGCCGCGTTCGTATTTCCAGGGCCTCAATTACCTGTTGCTGGAACAGCAGGACCGCGCCGTCGATGCATTCATCGAAGCCACGCGCGAAGACCCGCAGGCGCTGGATCTGCAGTTTGCGCTGGGCGCGCTGTTCCGCCGTCGCGGCGAATCCGACCGCGCCATACGCATGCACCAGAGCCTGATCGAGCGCGACGACCTGAAGCCCGACCGGCGCCTGGACGCATTGTCCGAACTGGGCCAGGATTACCTCAAGGCCGGCCTGCTGGATCGCGCCGAAGAGGCGTTCCAGAAATTGCTGGATACCGCGCGCCACGACGATGCGCTCAAATACCTGCTGGAAATTTACCAGCAGGAAAAAGAGTGGAAAAAAGCCATCGCGATCGCCGACCGCCTGCCCGACCACGCCAGCGTGCTGTGGCAAAAGCAGGTGGCGAATTTCTATTGCGAAATCGCGGCTTCCGCGCTCACGCACTCGCGCCCGGGCGATGCGCGCGCGGCGCTGGACGCCGCCCTGCACGAAAACCGCAAGTGCGTGCGTGCGAGCATCCTGCTGGGCGACCTGTACGCGCAGGAACAGAATCACACGGCCGCCATCGAGGCCTGGAAGCGCGTCGAACAGCAAAACCCCATCTATCTGGCCATGGTGGCCGGCCGCCTCATGGAAGCCCACCAGAAGCTCGGACGCGGCGCCGAGGGCCTGCAGTTGCTGCGCGGCTATCTGGCCAGCAATCCGTCGCTGGATTTGCTCGACACGGTGTTCGAAGCCGAACTGGCCGACGGCGGGGCGCAGGCCGCGCTGGCCCTGGTGCGCGAAGAACTGCGGCGCAATGCCACGCTGCTGGGCCTGGGCAAATTGCTCGAGGCGCAGACCATGCTGGCGCCGCCCGACGCGCGCGCCGATCTGGAACTTACCAAGGGCATCATTCACAATCACACCCGGCGCGTCGCGCGCTACCGTTGCGACGCTTGCGGGTTCAAGGCGCGCCAGTTCTATTGGCGCTGCCCGGGCTGCGGCGGATGGGAAACCTATCCGCCCAAACGTACCGAGGAATTCGACCTCACGCCCTGAGCCCGCGCCGCCCGGCGTTCCAGCCAATTACCACCCACGGAGAGCTGCAAGCATGAAAGTAAGCGTTGTCGGAACCGGCTATGTCGGCCTCGTGAGCGGCGCCTGTCTGGCCGACATGGGCAATGACGTGCTGTGTCTGGATGTCGATCCACGCAAGATCGACATCCTCAATTCCGGGGGGATACCGATACACGAGCCCGGCCTGGAAGGCGTGGTCGCGCGCAATCGCGCGGCCGGCCGCCTGCATTTCACGACCGACGTGGAAGCCGCCGTGGCACACGGCACGGTGCAGTTCATCGCGGTCGGCACGCCGCCCGACGAGGACGGTTCGGCCGACCTGCAATACGTGCTGGCGGCCGCGCGCAATATCGGCCGCCACATGCAGGGCTACCGCGTGGTGGTGGACAAATCGACGGTGCCGGTCGGCACTGCGGACAAGGTGCGCGCGGCCATCGCCGATGAACTGCGTGCGCGCGGCGCGGACATCCCGTTCGCGGTGGTGTCGAATCCCGAATTTCTCAAGGAAGGCGCGGCGGTCGAAGATTTCATGAAGCCCGACCGCATCGTGGTGGGCGGCGACGACCACCGCGCGCTGGACATCATGCGCGAACTGTATGCGCCGTTCCAGCGCAATCACGAGCGCCTCATGGTGATGGACGTGCGCTCGGCGGAACTGACCAAATACGCCGCCAACGCCATGCTCGCCACACGCATTTCGTTCATGAACGAACTGTCCAATCTGGCCGAACGCCTGGGCGCGGACATCGAACTGGTGCGTCAGGGCATAGGTTCCGACCCGCGCATCGGCCACCATTTTCTGTACCCGGGCTGCGGCTATGGCGGTTCCTGCTTCCCCAAGGACGTGCAGGCGCTGGCGCGCACGGCGCAGGAATACGGCATGAATTTGCAGATACTGGGCGCCGTCGAAAGCGTGAATGAACTGCAAAAAAGCGTACTCGCCAACAAACTGGTCGCGCGCTTCGGGGAAAACCTCACGGGGCGCAAATTCGCCATGTGGGGCCTGGCTTTCAAGCCCAATACCGACGACATGCGCGAGGCGCCGGCGCGCGTGATCGCCGAGGCATTGCTCGCGCGCGGCGCGCAAATCTGCGCTTACGATCCGGTCGCCATGGACGAGGCGCGCCGCATATTCGACGGCCGCGCCGGCATCAGTTTTGCCCCGACGGCGCAAGCCGCGCTGGACGGGGCGGACGCCCTGCTCATCGTGACCGAATGGAAAGAATTCCGCGCACCGGATTTCGACGCCCTGCGCGCCAAACTCAAGCAGCCGCTCATATTCGACGGCCGCAACCTGTTCGAGCCGGCGCGCATGGC
>JAEUNN010000493.1 GCA_016791085.1 Rhodocyclaceae bacterium
GTGGCGCTCACCGTCGATAGTTCCATCCTGACCGCGGTCGCCAACGACTATTCGTTCGAGGAAATATTCGCCAAACAGGTGCGCGCGCTCGGCCAGCCCGGCGACATCCTGCTGGCCATCACCACCTCGGGCAATTCGCCCAACGTGCTGGCCGCCGTGCGCGCCGCGCACGAACGCGAAATGCGCATCGTGGCGCTGACCGGCAAGGGCGGCGGGGCCATGAACGAACTAGTCGGCGAAGCCGACGTCCACCTCTGCGTTCCGGCCGATCGTACCGCACGCATCCAGGAAACCCATTTGCTCACCCTGCACTGCCTGTGCGACGGCATAGACTGCATGCTGTTGGGCGACGCCTGATCTGCACTCGAAAAAGCTTTCCGGTGCAGACAGGCTGCAGTGGCGGCCGGGCGCCGCACGGCCGCCGCCTGCGCGCAACGGCGCCGCGCTGCCGGCCCGTATAACCCCACAAGGAGAACCAGACACGATGACTTCCTTACGACCCTATTTGCTGGCGGCCGCGCTGGCCCTCGTGCCGCCCCTGCTGGCGGGATGCTTTCCGGTCGTGGCCACCGGCGTGGGTGCCGGCGCACTCATGATGGCCGACCGCCGCAGTTCGGGCGCCTATATCGACGACGAAAGCATAGAGTGGAAGGCGCAGGACCGTATCAAGGCGCGCTTCGGCGACCGCGTACATATCAATGCGACCAGTTACAACCGCACCGTGCTTTTGACCGGTGAAGTGCCCGACCAGGCCGCGCACGACGAAGCCGGCCGCATCGCCAACGAAGTGAGCGGCGTCAAAGGCATCGTCAATGACTTGCGCATCGGGGTGGTCAGCACGCTCAGCGAACGCAGCAACGACGCCTACCTCACCTCCAAGGTGAAGGCGCGTTTCCTGGATGCCCAGCGCTTTCCGGTGCATGTCGTGAAGGTCGTGACCGAAGCCGGCGTGTGCTATTTGCTCGGCATCGTCGACCAGCGCGAAGCGGATGCCGCGACCGAACTGGCCCGCACCACGGGCGGCGTGGCAAAAGTCGTGCGGGTGTTCGAAGTCGTATCCACCGAAACCGCCCGCCAGCTGGATGCGCGCCCGCCGGAGCCAAAAACCGGCGCTTCGCCGTCCAAATAAGCGTCGCGCGGGCGGCGCGCCGCCCGCGTTTCAGTGCCCGGCCAGCGCGTAAATCGCCGGCAGGTTGCGCCACTTGCCTTTCACGTCCATGCCGAACCCGAACACATAGCGGTTCGGCAATTGCAGTCCGACGAAATCGGCGTGGCTGGCTTTGGGCTTGTCTATGGCCTTGTCGGTGAACACCGCGGCAAGGCATTCCTGCGCCCCCAGTTCCATGACACGCTCGCGTATCGCCGCCAGCGTGACGCCCTCGTCCAGTATGTCGTCCAGCACCAGCACCACCCGGCCGGCGACATTTTCTTTCGGCGGCGCGACCCAGCGCAAGGCGCCGCCGCTGGTGGAACGCCCATAGCGCGACACGTGGATATAGTCGAAATCGAGCGGAAATTTCAGGCGCGGCAGCAATTGGCCCGAAAACACCACCGCCCCGCCCATGACCGCCAGCACCAGCGGGTGCTGGTCGGCCAGGCGCTCGGTAATTTCCACGGCCAGGCGCTGCAGCGCCGCCGCGACATTCTGTTCGGAATGGATCAGGTCCGCTTCCTGCAGCACCCGGGTTGCCTCTTCGGCAGACATCGTACTCATGAAAATTTTCCTGTTCGGACGTGTGATGCCTTATTTGCGCGGCAAATCCAGCGCGCGCAGATGCGCTTCGAATGCCGTGCCGATTTCCGGATGCTTGCGCCCGAACGCAACCACGGCCTGCATGTAACCGATTTTCGATCCGCAGTCGTAGCGCGTGCCGTCAAAATTGAACGCCAGCACGGCCTCGTCGGCCAGCAGCGCGGAAATAGCGTCGGTAAGTTGCAGTTCGCCGCCGGTGCCCGGTTCGATCAGGCGCAAATGCTTGAATAGCGTGGGCGTGAAAATATAGCGCCCCACCACCGCCAGCGTCGAAGGCGCTTCTTCGGGGCGCGGCTTTTCGACTATGGCCGTAACGCGCTGAAAATCCGGCCCGCCGGCTTCCACGCTGACGATGCCGTAACTTTGCGTCTGGCTGCGCGGCACGTCCTGCACGGCAATGACGGAACGGCCGTAATGGTCGAAATTTTCGACCATTTGCCGCATGATGGGCGGCTCGCCGTCCATGAGGTCGTCGGCCAGTATGACCGCAAACGGCTCGTCGCCGATCACCGGCGCCGCGCACAGCACCGCGTGGCCCAGACCCAGCGCCTTCTGCTGGCGCAGATAGATGCAGTTGATGCCGCTCGGGGCCGCGCTGCGCACGGTATCCAGCAGTTCCTGCTTGCCGGCCGCTTCCAGTTCCGACTCCAGTTCGTAGGCCATGTCGAAATGGTCCTCGATGGAGCGCTTGGTGCGTCCGGTCACGAACACCATGTCGGTAATGCCGGCTGCCGCGGCTTCTTCGACCGCATACTGGATGAGCGGCTTGTCCACCACCGGCATCATTTCTTTGGGGCTGGCTTTGGTCGCCGGCAAAAAGCGGGTGCCCAGCCCGGCCACCGGAAATACGCACTTGCTCACTTTTTTCATTTCGTCTCCTGAACGCCCAGCAGTGCAAGCAAGCCGGCCTCATCGAGTACGTGCAGCGCCAGTTCCTGCGCCTTCGCAAGTTTGGAGCCGGCGTCTGCGCCAGCCACCACGTAATGCGTTTTTTTCGACACCGAACCCGATACTTTACCGCCAGCCGCCTCGATCAGGGCTTTTGCGCGCTCGCGCTCCAGATTCGGCAGGGTACCGGTGAGCACGAAAGTCTTCCCGGCCAGCGGGCCCGGCCCGGGCAGCGCGGACGGCTCGTGTTCTTCCCATTGCACGCCGGCCGCGCGCAATTGTTCCACCACCTCGCGGTTGTGCGGCTCGCCGAAAAACTGCGCGATGGACTGGGCGACCACCGGCCCCACGTCGGGCACCTGCTGCAGGCGTTCGGCATCGGCATCCATGAGCGCATCGAGCTTGCCGAAATGGCGCGCCAAATCCTTGGCCGTGGTTTCGCCCACGTTGCGTATACCCAGCGCGTAAATGAAACGCGCCAGCGTGGTGTGACGGCTGGCGGCGATGGCGGCCAGCACGTTGGCGGCGGACTTTTCCGCCATGCGCTCCAGATTGGCGAGCGCAAGCAGGCCCAGCTTGTAAATGTCTGCCGGCGTCGCCACCACGGCCGCATCGACCAGTTGTTCCACCAGCTTGTCGCCCAGGCCTTCGATATCCATGGCGCGGCGGCTGGCGAAATGCAGCAGGGCCTGTTTGCGCTGGGCCGGACAGAACAATCCGCCGGTACAGCGCGCCACCGCCTCGTCGGCCGAGCGCACGACGGCCGACCCGCACACCGGACACTGTTCCGGCATGATGAACGCGCGCTCGCTGCCGTCACGCCGGTGCGTGAGCGTGGCGACGACTTCGGGTATCACGTCGCCGGCGCGGCGCACGCTTACCCAGTCGCCGATTTTCACGTCCTTGCGGCGGATTTCGTCCTCGTTGTGCAAGGTGGCGTTGGTTACTGTGGCACCGCCCACGAACACCGGTGCGAGCCGCGCCACCGGCGTGACGGCGCCGGTGCGGCCGACCTGCACTTCGATATCCAGCACGCGCGTGACGGCTTCCTGGGGCGGATATTTGTGCGCCACGGCCCAGCGCGGCTCGCGCGTGACATAGCCCAGGCGTTGCTGCAAGGCGATCTGATTGACCTTATAAACCACGCCGTCGATGTCGAAAGGCAAAGCCGCGCGGCGCGCGCCGACTTCGGCGTGAAATTGCGCAAGTTCCGCGGCGCCGCGGCACAGGCGGTGTTCGGCGCACACCGGCAGCCCGCAAGCCGACAGCGCTTCGAGCACACCGGCCTGGGTGGGCGGCAGCGCCCAGCCGCTCACTTCGCCCAGACCATAGGCGAAAAACTTCAGCGGACGCTGGGCCGTGACGGCGGCGTTCAACTGGCGCAGGCTGCCCGCGGCGGCGTTGCGCGGATTCACGAATTCCTTTTCGCCGGCGCCACGCATGCGCGCATTCAGGCGCTCGAAATCGGCGCGGTACAGCAACACTTCGCCGCGCACTTCCAGCACGTCGCCGGCGGTGCCGTGCAGGCGCAGCGGGATGCCGCGCAAGGTGCGCACGTTGGCCGTGATGTCTTCGCCGGTTTCGCCGTCGCCGCGCGTCGCGGCCGACACCAGGCGGCCCTGTTCATAGCGAAGATTGACCGCAAGACCGTCGAATTTCAGCTCGGCCAGGTATTCCACCGCGGGCGCATCCGCATCCAGTTCGAGCTGGCGCCGCACGCGCTGGTCGAAATTGACCGCGCCGCCTTCGCTGTGGTCGGTTTCGGTGCGTATGGACAGCATGGGCACGGCATGCCGCAGCGGCTGGAATTGCGCGGCCGGCGCTCCGGCGACGCGCTGCGTGGGCGAATCCGGCGCGATCAGTTCGGGATGCAGCGCTTCCAGCGCGGCCAGTTCCTGGTACAGCCGGTCGTATTCGGCATCCGGCACCAGGGGCTGATCGAGCACGTAATAATGGTGGTCCAGCCGCGCGATTTCTTCGCGCAGCTGTGCCGCGCGTGCCGCATCCGCCGCGGCGGCCATCAGGAAAACAACCTGCCCGCCACCGCCGAACCCGGCACGATGCCATAGGCGATCATGCGCCCCTGAAATTCCGCGATCTGTTTGCGTATGACGGCCAGCGAGGCCTCGTTGAGCAGATTGCGATTGTCATCGACCACGCTGCCTTGCAGCGCCGCGGCAATTTGCTGGGCGACGGCAATCATGCGGTCGAACACCTGCGGGCCCTGCCCCACGCGCGGCAGGTCCAGTGCCAGGGTGAGGCCCTGGGTGCTGAGGTTCTTCAGGCTGTCCGTGTCGAACAGTTCGGGCTCGATATTGGCCAGCGTGAATTGCGTGGCGCCGTCCTCGTCGCACATGTGAAACGCCCCGTCACCGGCAAGCCGCATGCCTGCCGCTTCGAGCAGACCGCGCAGCTTGGTGCCGGCGAACGCCGTGCTGCCGGACACCACGTTCACGCCTATCACGACATCCACGCTGGCACAGAATTCGTCCAGCGCGGCCGAGCGCTGCAATAGTTCGCTGCGCACCGGGTAATCCACCACCGCCAGAAAACGGTCGGCGATCTGTTTGAGGCCCTGCATGAAGGCGTCGAAGCCGCCCGCATCCAGCGCGCCGCGGCGATCCGCAAGTTGCAGCACGGCACGCAATTCGCCGGCGCGCAGCGCGCACTGCGGCGTCAATTCCTGCCACATGCGCTGCTGTTCGTCCAGCACGTACCAGCGTATGGGCTTGTTCACGGCATCGAACAGCGGCGCGATGCGGCGCGCCAGTTCGCCGCCCGGCAGCGGCTCGGACAGCGTTACCGCGATCACGGCTTCGGTACGTTCGTCGGACAGGCCGAATTCCGGCGCCGGCAGCACCGCCGCCGCCGCATCGGCCGCGCCGGGCGCCGCGACGGGCTCCGCGTCGGCCGCGCCCGCCACCGGCTCCTTGCGCTCGGGCGCGCCGTCGATGAGCACATCCGCATGGTCACGGCCAAACACCCGTTCGGCGTGGCGGCGATGCTTGCTTTCCTGCCACTTGTTGTAGAGCACTACCCCGACTATGCCGGCCGCGCCCAGCGCGACCAGCCCGGTTTGCAAATCTGTCAATGCCATTTCTTTTGTGTTACCCCAAAGTCTTGTTCCGGCCGCTCCAGCGCGGCCCTATCGTGCTTGCATGTCTCATGCAGCCATTTCGTCGCGGATGCGCAGCGCCTGCTCGACATCCACTTCCACGACGCGCGACACGCCCCGCTCCTGCATGGTCACGCCTACGAGCTGGGCCGCCATTTCCATGGTGATCTTGTTGTGGCTGATGAACACGAACTGCGTTTCGCCGGACATGCGCTTGACCATTTCGCAGAAGCGCACGGTATTGCTGTCGTCCAACGGCGCATCCACCTCGTCCAGCATGCAGAACGGGGCCGGATTGAGGCGGAACATCGCGAACACCAGCGCGATCGCCGTCAGCGCCTTTTCGCCGCCGGACAACAGGTGAATACTCGCATTTTTCTTGCCGGGCGGGTGCGCCATGACCTGTACGCCGGCGTCCAGAATTTCTTCCCCGGTCATGACCAGGCGCGCTTCGCCGCCGCCGAACAGTTCCGGAAACAGGCGGCCGAATTCGGCATTCACGCGGTCGTAGGTTTCCTGCAGTTGCTGGCGCGTTTCGCGGTCTATGCGGCGTATCGCGTTTTCCAGCGTGGTGATGGCTTCGGACAGATCGGCGTATTGTTCGTCCAGGAAGCGCTTGCGCTTGCCGGCCGTATCGAGTTCTTCGAGCGCCGCCAGGTTGACCGGACCGAGCGCGTCGATGTCGCGCGTGAGCCGGCCGATTTCGGCATTCAGGGCGGATTCGCGCAGGTCGCGCGTAAGTTTGGGCAGCAGCGCATGCAGGTCGGCGCCGGCTTCGGCCAGGCGCTCGCCATATTGCTGCACGGCCAGTTCCGCGGCCTGCTGTTTGAGGCGCAAATCGGCCAGCTTGTCGCGCATGGGCGCCAGGCCGTGTTCGGTTTTGAGCCGCGCCTGTTCGGCCTCCGACAGTCGCGCGGCGATATCTTCCATGCCGCGGCGCAGGTCCGCCAGGGTTTGTTCGCGGCTCAGTTTTAGGCGCAGGGCGTCCTGCAGGAATTCGTCCAGCGCGGTCAGATCTATGCCCGCCCGCTCCGCCGCACCGGCCGAAATTTCGGCTGCGATGCGCGCGATTTCGCGCGCCGCGAGCGTGCGATTGGCAGTCAGGTCGGCGAGGCGCGTGGCGCATTCGCGCTCGGAAAATTTGGCTTCCTGCGCTTCGCGCGCGGCCGCCTGTTCCTGCGCGCGTGCATCGCGCAGGCGCAATTCGGCGTCGCGCTGGGCCGCCGCGGCCTCGTCCAGACGTTCGCGCAGGCCATCGGCCAGTTCTGCGGCACGGGCGATGTCGATGTCGACCTGGCCGGCGCGCTGGCGCTCGGCGCCGTCCGCGGCATCGATTTCGGCGCGGTCGGCGGCACGCCGCGCCAGCCGCTCTTCGTGGCGCGCCAGCATTTGCCCGAGCTTCATGGCTTCCAGTTCGGCCGCGTGCAACTGCGCCGTGGCTTCCTGCATGGCGCGGCGCGCATCGGCCTGTTCGGTGTTCTGGGCCTGCAACTGCGCTTCCAGGTCCCGTTCGACCGCGTGCGCCGCGCTGGCCGCGTGTTCCGCGGCGTCCATGCGCGCGGCCAGTTCGTCGATTTCGCGCTGGCGTTCCAGCACCCCCTGGGTGCGCGCATCGGGCGCGTAAAAACTTAGCGCCTCGCGCGTCACCATGCGCCCGGCCTTATCGACCCAGGCACTGGCCGCGCCGGGCAGCGCGCCGGCCAACAGGCTGTCCACGTTTTCCACGCATTCGATGCCGTCCAGCCACTGCGCGAGGCAGGCGTTCCAGTGCGCGTCGCTGCAGCGCACGCGGGCGGCCAGGCCGCCGGCGGAGGACTCGCCGGCTGCGCCGCCGGCGGCCTCGAACACCAGCGCCAGACTTACCGGCGGCGGCGTGGCGAGGGCGCGCGCGGCGGTGGCGGCATCGGCACGCAAGGCCGCCACGCGTTCGCGCAGCACGGCTTCGAGCGCGGCTTCCCAGCCGGTTTCGACTTCCAGCGTGCGCCACAGCGGTTCCGCCGCGGCCAAGCCCAGCCCGGCCAGCCAGTCGCCCAGTTTGCCGCCGGCCTGGGTGCGCGCCTGCAATTGCGCCAGCGCGTCGGTGCGTGCGCGAAGGCTGGTGAGCGCACGGTTCGCCGTGCGCTCTTCTTCCTGCGCGGCACGCAGGGCGCTCTGCAATTCCTGCGCACGGACCGCGGCGTCCTGCATGCGCGCATGCGCGGCGTGCTGCTGTTCGCCGGCCAGGTACACGCGCTCGCGGCTTACCTCGACGGCTTCGGGGTCGGGCGCATGTTCCGCGGCGCCATCTTCGTCCAGGCGCCGGCGCCGCGCCGCCAGGGCTTCGAGCGCACGCAGCGTGCTGGCGCGGTGGGTTTCTTCCACGCGCAGCTGTTGTTCGGCCTGCGCCAGTTCGCGCCGCAGCCGCGCCACGACGGCCTCGGCCTCGCCGTGCAGGCTTTCCGCGGCGGGCAAATTCTGCGTGCATTCGGCGTGGCGGGCTTCCGCCACCTCGGCGCGCTGGGCGGCATGTTCGGCCAGCTCCTGCCAGCGCAGGTAATCGCGTTCGTAGGTTTCCTGGCGCTCGCTCCAGTTGCGCTGTTCGGCCGCCAGCTGCAGAAGGCGCGCGTCCAGCCGCTGGCGGCTTTCGGCCGCCCGGCGCAACTCGCCTTCGATGCGCGCCACTTCGGCATTGGCCGCATAAAGTTCACCCTGGGCGGCATGCACCGTATCGGAGGCGCGGTAATGTTCTTCGCGCATGGCCACCAGGCGCGTTTCCAGTTCCGTGATTTGCGCGCCCTGTTCGTCCAGCGCCACTTGCGTGGCGGCGGCTTCGCGCGCGCAGCGCTCGGCCTCGTTGCTGCCGGCATTGCGCTTCAACAGCCACAGCAGCGATTGCGCCAGCGCCAGGGCGTCCTTGAAATCGCGGTAACGCTGCGCAATTTCGGCCTGCCCCGTGAGCTTCTGGATTTGCTGACCCAGTTCGCCGCGTATGTCTTCGATGCGGGCGAGGTTTTCGCGCGCGTCATCGAGGCGGTTTTCGGTTTCCTTGCGGCGTTCGCGGTATTTCGTGACGCCGGCGGCCTCTTCCAGGAATAGCCGCAGTTCTTCGGGCTTGGCTTCGATGATGCGCGAAATCATGCCCTGTTCGATGATGGCATAGGCACGCGGGCCCAGGCCGGTGCCCAGAAACACGTCTATCACGTCGCGGCGCCGCACGCGCAGGCCGTTGATGTAATAGTCGGACTGACCGTCGCGCTCCATGACGCGGCGGATGGCGATTTCGGCGTATTGCGACCACTGCCCGGCGGCGCGGCCCAGGGAATTGTCGAATTCCAGTTCCACCGAGGCGCGGCCTACCGGCTTGCGCGTGTTGGAGCCGTTGAAAATGACGTCCTGCATGGATTCGCCGCGCAAGGCCGACGCGCGCGATTCGCCCAGCACCCAGCGCACGGCGTCGATCACGTTGGATTTGCCGCAGCCATTCGGCCCCACCACGCCTACCAGTTGTCCCGGCAGCAGTATGGTGGTGGGATCGACGAAAGTTTTGAAGCCGGCCAGCTTGAGCTTGGTAAGACGCACTTGGGAACAGGGCTAAGCGTGCTGCAGGGGGTGGGCGGCGCCGGCACTTATTTATGACTGAGGTACGGTGCGCCGCGAGCGCGATGATACCACCGCGAACGCACCGCCCTGGCCGACAAATTCCCGCTCAGGCGCGCGGAAATTCGCCGCGCCGCCAGCTTTGCGCCATGTCCGGCTCGAACGCCAGCACGCGCTGGCGCTGTTCGCCCAGGCCGCTGCCACCCAGCCGGACGCTGTCGCCGGCGCGCAGGAATTGCGGCGGCTTGTGCCCCATGCCCACGCCCGGCGGGGTGCCGGTAGCGATCAGATCGCCCGGTTGCAGGGCCATGAAGCGGCTCAGGTAGGCGACGATTTCGGCCACGCCGAATATCATGGTGCGCGTGCTGCCGGTCTGCATGCGCCGGTCATTGACCTCCAGCCACAGGTCCAGTGCCTGCGGATCGGGCACTTCGTCGCGCGTCACGAGCCAGGGGCCGGCCGGCGCGAACGAATAGTAGCTTTTGCCCTTTATCCACTGCCCTTCCATTTCCATCTGCCAGGCGCGCTCCGACACGTCGTTGAACAGGCAGTAGCCGGCCACGAAATCCAGCGCTTCGTGCGCGGCCACGTGCCAGCAGGGGCTGCCGATCACGACCGCCAGTTCAACTTCCCAATCCGTCTTTTCCGCGCCGGGACCCAGCACGATGGGGTCATCCGGGCCGGCCAGCGCGGCAGTGTGCTTGCTGAACACTATGGGCTGGGACGGCACTTTCAGACCGGCTTCGGCGGCATGATCGGAATAGTTGAGCCCTATGCAAATGATATTGCCGACGCCGCCCACGCAACTGCCCAGGCGCACACCGTCCGGCACCAGCGGCAATGATTCGGGAACCAGCGCGGCAAGCCGCGCCAGTTCGGCCGGGGCGAGCGCCGCCGGGTTGATGTCGGGTAGGACGCCGGCAAGCGCGCGCATGCGGCCATTCTTGTCCAGCAGCGCCGGCTGTTCCTGCCCGCGCGGCCCGTAGCGCAATAAACGCATGGTAATGCTCCTCGTTCAGCCGGTGCCTCGCGGCAAGCCATGTGCTCCAGGCTCACGCCGCCAGGCTGCAAATGCTTGCGCGCATGGCTTGCGCGCGGGCAGAAAAAAAGCCGCCCGCAGGCGGCTTTTTTGCGGGTGCGGCGCGGCTCAGGATTCGCCCAGCACCGATACCGTAAGCATGGCATGCACTTCGCTGTGCAGCACGATTTCGACCTGGCTTTCGCCGACCGATTTGATCGCGCCGTTGGGCATGCGCACCATGGTGCGCGTAATGCCCATGCCCTGCTGCTCCAGCGCGTCGGCCACGTCGGCATTGGTCACCGAGCCGAACAGGCGGCCATCCACACCGGCCTTGCGGGTGATTTGCAGCATCAGACCTTCCAGCTGGGTCGCCAGCGCCTGCGCCCCCGCCAGACGATCGGACTGAGCCTTTTCGAGTTCGGCTCGGCGCTGTTCGAATTCCGCCAGACTGGCCGGCGTAACGCGCTTGGCCTTGCCCTGCGGAATCAGGTAATTGCGCGCGAAGCCGTCCTTGACCTTGACCACATCGCCCAGACCGCCGAGGTTGGCGACTTTTTCCATCAGTATGACTTGCATGCTCGTATCCTCAGTGCTGGTCGGAGAACGGCAGCAGCGCCAGAAAGCGCGCCCGCTTGATGGCGACCGACAGCTGGCGCTGGAAGCGCGCGCGCGTGCCGGTGATGCGCGCCGGCATGATCTTGCCGGTTTCGGTAATGAAATCCTTGAGCAGCTCGACGTCCTTGTAATCGATTTCTTCGATTTTTTCGGCGCTGAAGCGGCAGTATTTGCGGCGCTTGAACAGGCCGCGGCCGCGATCGTCGCGGCGCTTGTTGTTGGTTTGTTTGCTGGCGGGTCGGAATGCCATGTCAGTTTTCCTTCACTTCAAATCGTGTGATGTGCAATACGGGCACGCTGCTTTTGCGGCTGCGGCTGGCCACGAAACCGGCGCATACGACCGGCGATCCCATGGGCAGCGCGGCGAATAGCGGGGCCTGGGGTCCGATCAGGACGAATGCGAATTCGCATTCCACGCTGCGCTCGATCCCGGCTTCGCGGCACTGCGAGCGGTGCGCCAGGCGGCCTTCTATGACCGGCGCGCCGGCCGGCGTGTAACGCAGTACGCCCAGTTCCGCGACGCGCCCGGACAGTTGCAGGTCGTTGGGCGGGCCGCTATCGCCGGTCGCCTCAGGCGGCGGGTTCGGCAGCGGGTTTCTCCTCGCTTGCAGCGGGTCCGGTGAGCGACTTGGCCTTTTCTTCCTTCATCATGGGCGAAGGCGTGGTCACGGCCTTTTTGGTCGTGACGGCCAGATGGCGCAGCACCGCATCATTGAAACGGAAAGCCTGTTCGAGCTCGGCGACCGTTTCGTTGTCGCACTCGATGTTCATGAGCACGTAATGTGCCTTGTGAACTTTCTGGATCGGATAGGCCAGCTGACGCCGGCCCCAGTCTTCGAGCCGGTGTATCTTGCCGTTGCGGGCCGATACCAGCGTGCGATAGCGCTCTATCATCGCCGGCACCTGTTCGCTCTGGTCCGGATGGACGATGAACACGATTTCGTAGTGTCGCATGCAAACTCCTTGTGGATAGTGAACATAAGCCCCCCGGCATGCGATTCCGGTGGAGCAAGGAAAGCCCGCTAGTATAGCGAATCGA
>JAEUNN010000496.1 GCA_016791085.1 Rhodocyclaceae bacterium
CGCGCCATGGCGCGCAGGTCCATCACGCGCACCTGGGCGCGCGGCAATGCGCACACGCGGTCGGCCAGCATGCCGAAAGCCAGAAAGCCGCCCGACACCGCTTCGCCGTGTATGAGCGTCACGCTGGCGTGGCCCTGGCGGCGCGCCAGATCGACGCAGCGCGCGACATGCGCGAACGCACCGTTCAGGCCCAGCAGTTCTTCGCGCCGCGACAATTCCTGACCCTGAGTATCGGCGATGAAAACGATGGGCCGCGGCCGCCCCGTGCCGGCATCCTGCGCTACCACGCGCAGCACTTCGCGCGCCACGGCCAGCGCCAGTTGGCCATTCACGGCGGCGGCATTCCAGGTGCCGATCACGGCGACCGGCGCGCCATCCACCTGGGCCGACCCCTGTACGAAATGCCCGTCCACCTGCACGGCGTGGCGGCCGCCGCCGAACAGGCGGTCGAAAATGTTTTCATGTTTCATTGCACGCGCTCCGTGTCGAGTGCCGCGAGCCGGCGGTTGAATTCCTGTGCATCCAGCATGGGCAGTCGTTCGGCGTCGGCCAGTCCCATGGCGCGCCATATTTCCAGTCCGTCGCGCGCCGCCGGGTAATTGGCATGGCGCGCTTCCAGCGCCGCCTGGGCGGCTTGCAGTGCGGCCAGGTCGGCGCTCGCGCGGCGCGCCTGTTGCAGGCAATCGAGCGCGGCGGCGCGGAACGCCGCCACGTCGTCCTCCACCAGCGCGGTGGCTTCGCCCAGCGCGCGGCGCAATTTGCCGCCGGTCACGCGCCACACCAGCGATCGGTCGCGCGCATCGAATTCGCCCACGCCCTTCACGGTTTCTATGACTTCCGGGCCGGACAGGCCCAGCCGTCCTTCTTCGGACATGATGACGGCGTCGCACAGCCGGGTCACGATGCCCATGCCGCCGAACGCGCCACAGGAACCGCCCACCAGCGCCAGCACCGGCACGCCTGCGGCCTGTACGGCCAGCACGCCGCGCATGATTTCGGAAATCGCGATCAGTCCGGCATTGGCTTCGTGCAGGCGCACGCCGCCCGAATCGACCAGCAGCAATACCGCCGCGGGACGCTCGGCCCATGCACGCCTGAGCAGGCCGCAAATTTTTGCGCCATGCACCTCGCCCACCGCGCCACCATTGAATTTGCCTTCCTGGGCAGCCAGCAGTACCGGATGGCCGCCCAAGGTCGCGCGGGCCGCCAGGAGCCCGTCGTCGAACGCGACCGGCGCATCCAGCCGCGCCAGGTGCGGGCTGGTGCGGCGCCGCTCGGGCGGGCAGAACTCGACCAGGCTGCCGGCGTCAACCAGGCCCGCCGCACGCGCACGCGCGGCGGCTTCGAAATAACTCATGCGACGCGTGCTCATGGCGCCTCCGTGCGGCTGTGTTCGAAAGCCTGGGCGAGGCGCAAGCTCACGACGGCCGGCGTGGCACCGGCATCATTGATGGAAATGCGCAAGCCGCCCACGGCGTGGCGCGCCGCGAAATCGCCCAGCACGGCTTCCCAGATGTCGCGGAAACCATGCGCCGAGGTATTTACTTCTATGCTGCAGGCCGCCGGGTCGGCGCCGGTTTCGACCAGCACTTCCAGGTTGCCCGAGGACACCACGCCGGCCAGCACCGGGTGTTGCGCGGCTCCCGCGGCAGAGGCGGGAAATTTGACTTCAAAACGTTCCATCGCGGGCTCCTACCAGTTGCGGAATTTTTTCGGCGGATCGTAAAGTCCGCCCGAGCAATGCACCAATTCCTTGATGTTGCGCGCGGCCAGCAGATCGCGCGTGGCGAGTCGCGGGTCTATGCCCAAATCTTCGGGGCGGCGGATGATGCCGCGGTCGCGCAGGTTTTCCACCGCCCGGCGATCGCGGCCCATGCCCACCGGCGTATACCCGGCCACCCCGCGTATGGCCTGTTCGCGCTCGTCGGCAGTGCGGCACAGCAACAGATGCGCAATGCCTTCTTCGGTGATGATGTGGGTGAGGTCGTCGCCATAAATCATGACCGGCGGCAAATCCATGCCGGCCGACTCGGCCAGATCCCAGGCGTCCAGGCGTTCCACGAAAGCCGGTTCCATATGCTCGCGGAAGGTTTCGACGATTTGCGCGACCAGTTTCTGGCCGCGCGGCATGGCCTTGCCGGCGCGCGCTTCGCGCCCGGCACGCAACCAGGCCGGCGAGGCGTGGCGGCGCCCGCGCGCATCGGCGCCCATGTTGGGGGCGCCGCCGAACCCGGCGATGCGCCCGCGTGTGGCGGTCGAACTGTTGCCGTCCAGATCGATCTGCAGCGTGGAACCGATGAACAGGTCGCAAGCATAGTGTCCGGCGGCCTGGCAGAACGCGCGATTGGAGCGCATGTTGCCGTCGGCACCGATGAAAAACACGTCCGGCCGCGCCGACACATAGCGCTCCATGCCCACTTCCGAGCCGAAAGAATGCACGGACTGCACGAATCCCGCCTCGATGGCCGGAATGAGCGTGGGATGCGGATTGAGCGCCCAGTGCGTACAGATTTTGCCCTTGAGCCCCAAGTCCGCCGCATAGGTGGGCAGCAGCAACTCGATTGCCGCGGTGTCGAAACCTATGCCGTGGTTGAGCCGGCGGATGCCATATTCCGCGTACAGACCCTTGATCGCGATCATGGCCGTAAGCACCTGGGTTTCGCTGATCAAGGCCGGATCGCGCGTGAATAGCGGCTCGATATAGTGCGGCGTGGGGGCGGCCACGGTGAAATCCACCCAGTCGGCCGGAATATCCACGCGCGGCAGGCGATCCACGATTTCATTGACCTGGGCGATCACGATGCCACCCTTGAACGCGGTGGCTTCGACGATGGCCGGGGTGTCTTCGGTATTCGCGCCGGTGTAGAGGTTGCCTTCGCGGTCCGCCGCCTGCGCCGCGACCAGCGCGACCTGGGGCGTCAAATCCACGAAATAGCGTGCGAACAGTTCCAGATAGGTATGGATCGCTCCTATCGTGATCTTGCCGTTTTCCACCAGGCGCGCGAGGCGCCCGGCCTGCGGGCCGGAGAACGAAAAGTCGATGCGGCTGACCTGGCCGCGCTCGATCACATCCACGTGTTCCGGCAGCGCCAGCACGGACTGCACCAGGTGCAGATCGCGCACGCGCGCCGGATCGGTCTGGACCAGGGCGCGCGCGAGGAAGTCCGCCTGCTTCTGGTTGTTGCCTTCTATGCACAGGCGGTCGCCGGGTTCCAGCACCGCTTCCAGCAGTGCCACGATGCGTTCCGGCGCCACCTGGCGGCCGCTCGCGAGCGGGGCCGCGCGTTGTATGCGCTGCGCCCGGTTGCGCAGGCGGCCGTCCCAGGCCTGCGCGGGAAATGCGGGAAAATTCATGATCGTTTCCTTGGCGAGGCGCGCGGCACCGGAACGGCGCCGCGCAGCCGTGTCATTTGGCGCCCAGCAGCATGTCCGGCAGCGCGGTGGCGATGCCCGGGAACAGGCACATGAGCACCACCGAGGCCACCATGAGGCCGACGAAAGGCATGACACCCCAGATGACATCCTTGAGCGGAATGTCCGGCGCCACGTTCTTGATCACGAATATGTTGAGCCCCACGGGCGGGTGTATGAGCCCCAGTTCCATGACCACGGTCATCACGACGCCGAACCAGATCAGGTCGAATCCGGCTTCGCGTATGGGCGGCAGCAGGATGGGCGCGGTCATCAGGATGATGGA
>JAEUNN010000499.1 GCA_016791085.1 Rhodocyclaceae bacterium
GCGGCCTTCAGGCGGCCGCGGCTTCCACGATGCGCGATGCCGGCAGGCGCGCCGTGAAGCGGCTGCCCTTGCCGACCTCGCTGTCGATGAACAACTGGCCGTGGTGGCGTTCCAGCACGTGTTTCACGATCGCCAGCCCCAGGCCGGTGCCGCCGGTTTCGCGCGAGCGGCTGCCGTCCACGCGGTAAAACCTTTCCGTGAGCCGCGGCAGGTGTTCTTCGGCCACGCCTATGCCGGTGTCGCTGACCACGAATTCGGCGCCTTGCGGGCCGGTGCGCCATTCGGCGCGGATTTTGCCGCCGACGGGGGTGTAGCGCACGGCGTTGCTGAGCAGATTGGCAAACGCGCTGCGCAATTCGTCGGGCGCGCCGCGCAGCGAGCGCAGGTCCTTGACTTCCAGCGTGATGGCGTGGCGCCCGGCGGACAGTGCTTCGGCCTCGCGCAGCAGGTCCGCGCACAGCGCGCTCAGGTCGATTTCTTCGTCCTTGGGCAGCAGGCGGCCATTTTCCAGCGCCGACAGGGTGAGCAAATCCTGCACCAGACGCTCCATGCGCTGCGATTGTTCGCGCGCCAGCCGCACGAAGCGCTGCGCGGCGGCAGGCGGCAGTTCGCCCAGCGCGTCGTCCAGCGTTTCGAGGAAGCCGCCGATCACGGTGAGCGGGGTTTTGAGTTCGTGCGACACATTCGCGACGAAATCGCGGCGCATGGTTTCGAGGCGCTCCAGCGTGGTCACGTCACGCGTGAGCAGCAATTTCTGATCGTCGCCGAAGCGCACCAGCTGCACTTCCAGCACGCGCCCGCGCGCCGCGCGCATGGTGTGCGCGGCGGCGTAATTGCCGGCGATCAGGTAGTCGTGAAATTCCGGCGCGCGCAGCAGATTCACGACCGGCTGGCCCAGATCGCGCTTGGGATCGAGGTGCAGGTGCATCTGGGCGGTGCTGTTGAACCACTCGATTTCATCGGCGGCGTTGAGCACCACGGTGCCGTCCGGCATGGCGTGGGTGACCGCACGCACGCGCTCGAGCTGGCGCTTCGCCTGTTTCACCTCTTCGGTGCTTTTGCGGTACAGGCGGCCCAGGCGCCCGAACAGGTTGTCCCAGGCGCCGCCGGCTTCGGGCAGATCGGGAGCCGGACTTTCCAGCCAGCGCAACAGCTGCGTGCGGCGCCGCAATTCGTTCGCATAGCCCCAGCCGGCCAGCAGCGCGGCATAGCCGAACAGCCAGGCCCAACTGTCGCTGACCAGCTGGATGCAGGCACCCAGCATGCCGAACACGCACAGCCAGGTAATCCACTTGATCCACTCTTCACGCCGCGGCATGGCGCCTCCGCCGGGCGGTACGGCGCGCGCTGCCGCAAGGGCTGGAATTGGCGCCGGCGACGCCGCGCGCGCGCATCAGTTGCCGCCCGCGGACATGCGGTAGCCGCTGCCGCGCACGGTCTGCACCAGCCCGTCGGTGCCGGAAGCTTCCAGCGCCGCGCGCAGGCGGCGGATATGCACGTCTACCGTGCGCTCTTCGACGAACACGTGGTCGCCCCATACCTGGTCCAGCAATTGCGCGCGCGTATGCACGCGGTCGGCGTGAGTCATGAGGTAGTGCAGCAGGCGGAATTCGGTCGGCCCCAGGTCGATTTGCGCGCCGGCCGCGCTCACGCGGTGCGCGGCCGGATCGAGGCGCAGACTGCCCAGCATGACTACGTCGTCGGTGGCTTGCGGGGCGCGCCGGCGCAGCACGGCCTTGATGCGCGCCGCCAGTTCGCGCGGCGAAAACGGCTTGGTCACGTAGTCGTCGGCGCCCACGTCGAGCCCGGCGATCTTGCTGGCTTCGTCGCCGCGCGCGGTAAGCATGATGAGGGGCAGATCGCGCGTGCGCTCGGCGGCACGCAGGCGGCGCGCCACGTCCAGCCCGGACAGGCCCGGCAACATCCAGTCGAGCAGCACCAGGGCCGGCAATTGCTCGCGGATCGCGGCCAGCGCGGCTTCCCCGTCGGCGCACAGGCGCACGCCGTAGCCGGCGCGCAGGAGGTTGATTTCTATGAGTTCGGCAATCGCCGCTTCGTCTTCGACAACGAGAATCTGCGTGGA
>JAEUNN010000507.1 GCA_016791085.1 Rhodocyclaceae bacterium
CAGCCGGTCGGCATTCATGGCGAGACACATGGAACAGCCCGGCTCGCGCCATTCGAAACCCGCGGCGCGGAATATCTTGTCCAGACCTTCGGCCTCGGCCGCCGCCTTGACCAGGCCCGAGCCCGGCACCACCAGCGCCAGGCGCACGTTGTCGGCGATGTGCCGGCCGCGCACCACGGCTGCCGCCGCGCGCAAATCTTCTATGCGCGAATTCGTGCAGGAGCCTATGAAAACCTTGTCCACGCGGATGTCGGTAATCGGCGTGCGCGGCGCGAGACCCATGTATTGCAGCGCACGCTCGACGCCTTCGCGCTTGACCGGATCGGCAAAATCTTCCGGCGCCGGCACGCGACCGTCTATGGACGTCACCATTTCGGGCGAGGTGCCCCAGGTAACCTGCGGCGTGATCTGGGAGGCGTCGATATCGACGCGGCGGTCGAAGTGCGCGCCGTCGTCACTCACCAGGGTACGCCAGTGCGGCACGGCACGGTCCCACACCTCGCCGCGCGGCGAAAAAGGACGGCCGCGCAGGTAGTCGATAGTAATGTCGTCCACGCCCACCAGGCCGCAGCGGGCGCCGGCCTCGATGGCCATATTGCATAGTGTCATGCGGCCTTCCATGGACAGCGCGCGGATGGCCGGTCCGCCAAATTCTATGGCATAGCCGGTGCCGCCCGCGGTACCGATGATGCCTATCAGTTTCAGCACGATGTCCTTGGCGCTCACGCCGCGGCCGGCGCGGCCGGAAACGTGCACCAGCATGGTTCTGGACTTTTTCTGCAGCAGGCATTGCGTGGCCAGCACGTGCTCGACTTCCGACGTGCCGATTCCCTGCGCCAGACAGGCGAAAGCGCCATGCGTGGAAGTATGCGAGTCGCCGCACACCACCGTCATACCGGGCAGCGTGGCGCCGTTCTCCGGCCCGATCACATGCACGATGCCCTGGCGCGCATCGCGGAACGGAAAATAGGCCAGCGCGCCGACGGCATGGATGTTTTCGTCCAGGGTTTCGACCTGCTGGCGCGAAATGGGATCGGCGATACCGCGATCCCAGTCGGTGGTCGGCGTGTTGTGATCGGCCGTGGCAACGATGGATGAAGGGCGCCAGGCCTTGCGCCCGGCCAGTTTCAGCCCTTCGAAGGCCTGCGGACTGGTTACTTCATGCACCAGATGCCGGTCTATGTAGAGCAATGCCGTCCCGTCCTGTTCGACGTGGACCAGGTGATCGTTCCAGAGCTTTTCGTACAAGGTGAGTGGCATGGCGGCTCCCGCCCGTTAATGCAGCCTTGAATTATCTCACAGTGCCACGGCCACCCTGAAGTCCGCACCGGATCAGGCGGACCGCCCTGCCCGGCCAAGTCCGCGGCATACAACG
>JAEUNN010000536.1 GCA_016791085.1 Rhodocyclaceae bacterium
GCGGCTTTGTAAAAATTTGTGTTAAGTTCCTGTTTGCACTCCGAGTTGCGTCCGCGCGGCAGTCCCGCCGGCAGGCCGGGAGTGGAACTGGATCGCTATGGGGCGGCGGCAGCGCCGCCGTATGACGCAGGGTGCGACGACACCCCGGCGCGGAAGGAGGCTTAGATGGTGGCGAAAGCCACGTTCTGGAAGGCGGACTGGTTCCTCGGTGTCGCGCTGAGCGTTCTATTGCTGATCGCCGGCAAGGGTGAACTGCTGCAAAGCCTCGAACTCAAAGCCTACGACCTGGGGGTGGCGGCCACCTCGCGCGCGCCCAGCGAACGCATCGCGATCATCGCGATCGACAAAACCAGCATCGACAATATCGGCCGTTGGCCGTGGTCGCGCAGCGCCCATGCGCGGCTCATAGACGGGCTGGCCAAGGCCCATGCGAAAACCATAGCCTACACGGTGTTCTTTGCCGAGCCGCAGGTCGATCCGGGCCTCGTATATATCAACAAGCTCAACGAAATCCTGCAGCAAAGCCAGGCTGGCGGCGCCAATCCGGCAACCCCGGCGGAAGGCCAGGGCGCCCACCCCGAAGCGGCCGGTGGCCCGCTTGCACAATTTGCAGGCGTTTTGCACGAAGCCGAAATTGCGCTCAATTCCGATCGCCAGATGGCCGACGCCATGGCGCGTGCCGGCAACGTCGCGCTGCCGGTGCTGTTCCGCGTGGGCGAGCCGCTGGGCAGGCCGGACCGCCCCTTGCCCGACTATGTGCGCAAATTTGCCCTGACGCAGGTGGTGCCCGGCGAATATGTCCCACAACCAACCCTGGATGCCGAAGCCCTGGTCGTCGATAGTCTGGGGCGCAATGCACAGTTCATCGGCCACCTGAATTCGCTGCAGGACGTCGATGGGGCGATACGCTTCGACCCGCTGGTGCTGTCGCACTTCGACCTGTATTTCCCGTCGCTGTCGCTGCTGGTGGCGGCGAAAAGCCTGAATCTCGAACAGTCCGACATCAAGGTGAATCTGGGCGACTCGGTGCAAGTGGGCAAGCTTAGCGTGCGCACCGATCCGAACATGAAGATGTACACCTACTTCTATCCGAACCAGGGTGACAAGGCGCCATTCACGATCGATTCGTTTTACGACGTGATGAGCGGCAAAATTCCGTTCGAGAAATACCGCGACAAGATCGTGCTGGTGGGGCCGACCGCGCCCGGCATAAGCAGCGTGTGGGTTACGCCGGTGGATAGCCAGATGCCTGCCGTGACCATGCTGGCGCACTCGGTGTCGAGCATATTGCAGGAGCACTTCTTCGTGCTGCCCGGCTGGGGTGTGTGGGTGCAGTTCCTGATTTTCCTGCTCGTCGCGGCCTATGTATCCGTGCTGTTGCCGCGCCTGTCGGCCGGCATGGCCGCCGGGGTGACCGCGGGCGTGCTGGCGGCCCTGCTGATCACGCATTTCACGCTCATGACCACCAAGTTGCTGTGGCTGCAGCTCATGCTGCCGGCTACCCTGCTCGTGGTGGGCCACCTGCTGCTGACCACCAAACGTTTCTTCATGACCGAGCGCGGCAAGGTGAAGTCCGACGAACAGTCGGCCGAATCCAACCGCATGCTGGCGCTGGCGTTCCAGGGCCAGGGTCAGCTAGACATGGCCTGGGACAAATTCCGCCAGGTGCCCATGGGCGATGCGGTCATGGAAAACCTCTACAACCTGGCGCTCGATTTCGAACGCAAGCGCCAGTTCAACAAGGCCGAGGCGGTGTTCCGCCACATGGCAGATTTCAACCCCAAATTCCGCGACGTGGAAAACCGCTTGAGGCGTGCCAAGCAGATGTCCGAAACGGTCATGCTGGGCGGCACCATGGGGCGCGGCCCGGCTTCCGTGCTGCTGGGTGGGGACGAAATCGAAAAGCCCATGCTGGGCCGCTACCAGGTCGAAAAGGAACTCGGCAAGGGCGCCATGGGCGTGGTCTATCTGGGGCGCGATCCAAAGATCAATCGCGTCGTGGCCATCAAAACCATGGCCTTGTCGCAGGAGTTCGACGAGGACGAACTGGCGGACGTGAAGGAGCGCTTCTTCCGCGAGGCCGAAACGGCCGGCCGTCTGAACCATCCGCACATCGTGACCATATTCGATGCCGGCGAGGAACACGACCTCGCCTATATCGCCATGGAATTCCTCAAGGGGCGCGACCTCGTGCCGCATACCAAGCCAGGCGCCACGCTGCCCATGGTGAAGGTCATGGACATCGCGGCGCGCGTGGCCGATGCGCTTGCCTATGCTCACGCCAATAGCGTGGTGCACCGCGACGTGAAGCCCGCCAACATCATGTACGAGCCGGACAACGACCAGGTCAAGGTCACCGACTTCGGCATCGCGCGGATTACCGATTCGTCAAAAACCAAAACCGGCATGGTGCTGGGTACGCCGTCCTTCATGTCGCCGGAACAGCTTGCTGGTCGCAAGATCGACGGGCGTTCGGACCTGTTTTCCCTGGGCGTGACTCTGTTCCAGCTGCTGTGCGGAAAACTTCCTTTCGAGGGGGAATCGATGGCACAGTTGATGTTCAAGATCGCCAACGAGCCACATCCGGATATCCGCAACCTCAAACCCGAGGTGCCCGATTGTCTGGCTGCGATCATCGACCGGGCGCTCGCCAAGGACATCGAAAAGCGCTATCAGAGCGGCGATGAAATGGCGCGCGATCTGCGGGACTGCGCGTCAAATCTGACGCAAAGCCTGTCGCAGGTGGATATTTCGATCTGAGGTTGCGCATGGACATGTCGCCGTCGATCGAAATCGTTACCCGCACGGACGCGGGCATGGTGCGTTCCCACAACGAGGACGCCGTATTCGCAAGCCCGCGCTGCGGGCTCGCCATCCTTGCCGATGGCATGGGTGGCTACAATGCCGGCGAAGTTGCGTCGGGCATGGCGATCACGCTGCTGGGCACCGAACTGGAAAGCACCATAGGCAAGCGCAACCCTGGCAACGGCATGGCCGATCGCGCCGGCGCGCACACTGCGCTGGAAGGCGAAATTGCGCGCGCCAATAGTGCCATCTATCAGGCCGCGCAAAGTCAGCCGCAATATGCGGGCATGGGCACCACGCTGGTGGCGGCCATGTTCTACGACAATACGATGACGGTCGCGCATATCGGCGATTCGCGCCTGTATCGGCTGCGCGGCGAC
>JAEUNN010000539.1 GCA_016791085.1 Rhodocyclaceae bacterium
GTTCCAGATCGATCGCCGGGGCGCCTTTCACGTTCAGATCGAAAGCCTGCAATATGCGGTACACCGTGTGGGCGGCCTGCAGGGACATGCGGCCGTCCGGGGAAAATCCGGACAGATTCTTGCGCAGGGCCACGCCGTAAGTGGCCCGCGCATCGCCATAGTAGTCGTGCGGAACGGCCGCCAAGATCTGTTCCGGCGTGCTTTGCCGCATCCACCTAAGTGCCCGCAGCGTGGCATTGACCACCGCCTGTACCGCGCGCGGATGCGCGCGTATGAATTCCGTAGAGGCAAACATCACGCCGGAAGGGTAGTCGGCGCCATACACGTACAGCCCGCCTTCCGCGCTGCGCGTATCGGCAACCGTCACGATGCTGCCGGCGACTTCGAGCAGATTGATGACCGGATCAGGATTGGCGATGGCGTCCAGGGTTTTTTTCTGCATCGCCGCGACAGCCCCGGCCGCGTCGCCGACCGCCACGATGCTGACCGCGTCGGGTTTCAGGCCGTCCTTGGCGAGCAGCACATTCACGAACATGTGCGAGGACGAGCCCGGCGCCGTCACGCCTATGCGCAATCCTTTCAAATCGCGCGGCGATTTGTAACGCGCCGCAAGTTCGCGCGACAGCCCGAGCGCGAGTCCCGAACGGCGCCCCTGCACCACCACACATTTGACCGGACGGCCGCGCGCGTGCATCTGCACGGCATGCTCAAAAGCACCGGACACCATGTCCGCGCGACCCGCGGCGAGCGCCTGCAGCGCCTTTTCGCCAGCCGGATAATCGACGATGGTGACGTCCAGGCCTTCCTGCCTGAAATAACCGAGCCGGTCTGCCAGCGTGAGCGGAAGGTAGCTCAGGCGATGTTTACCGCCCACCGCGATGGTGATACGCGATTTTTCCGGCGCCTCGGCGGCTTGCGCGGCAGCCAGCCAGCCCAGCAGCAACACGCAGCACAGGGCGCGCAGGTAGCCCAGTCCCATGGCTTTTCCTTTCCGTCTGGTGATGCGGCCGGAGCCGCAAGTTTTGCCTTGGTCCGGGCAGCCGGTCCGCTTGCCGAAGCCGGCGCACAAGCATGCTCGGCGGCTGCGGCGTGCGCGCCGTAGCGCCCGGCCGGCGCCGCTTCAGTTCAGCGCCGCACGCAATTTGCGCATGAGGTCGGGCGCGTCGCGCTTGCCTTCGCGCGAGCCGTTGATTGCGATGAACCACTCGTCCGCCAGCGCACGCAAGGCATCGGCGTCTTCGCAACTTTCCAGCCTGTCGATGAGCCGCGACGCGAACACGCCGCCGTAGCTGCGCGCGGTATTCACCATGAAGCCGCGCGCGCGTTCGAAAGCGTCGCGCCCCAGCGCCGGGCCGGCGCCGCCCGCCGCGGCGGGTGCCGGCGCCGCAACGACTGGCGCGGCCGGCTTGGCGGCCGCGGCACCGACAATTTCTATGAAGCCCTGGGCGAGCAGTTCGTTCAGCATGCCGTCCACATCGCCGGCCAGGTTGTCGCAAAGGAAAGCCGCGTTCTTGTTCCCATCCAGCATGAAAAGAACCTGGCGCAGACGAAATCCCAATTTGTGCGTGCGATGGCTAAGTTCGTCCAGTCCTTTCGCCGTTTTGGCACAGATTGCAGTCCGGTCCATGGCTTCCTCCGCGTCCGGCCGGGCGGCCGGCGCATGCGTTTATATTTGGCCGTGCGCTTGGCCCCCCCGGCCGCGCCCCTCCACGATTTCAGTCAAGGCCACAAAATCGGCCACCGCAAGTGTTTCGCCCCGCTGGCCGGAATCCA
>JAEUNN010000551.1 GCA_016791085.1 Rhodocyclaceae bacterium
GCTGCCGCCTATCTGTATGTCCAGCACGCTGTTCGGCGCCAGCGTGAGGTTGCCGTTGATGGTGAGCGCGCCGGGCGAAAAGCCGGGTGCGAGTGCGCTCGATCCGCCCACCACGAGGTCGCCATTCACGCTGCCGTTGCCGGCCAGTGTGCCGCCGTTCAGGTGGAAGCCGGCCGGGCCGGTCAGCAGGTTGCCCTGCGATACGCCGGATACGCCCAGCGTGGTGGTGCCGCCGGACTGGGTGTAGCCGCCGTTGAAATTGACCGTACCGCTCGGAATGTTCACGCTTCCGCTGCCGGCATTCACGAAGGGCATGGCAAACGCGACGCCGCTGGTGGTGTTGAGCGTGCCGGTATTGCTGATCGATTGGGCGAAATTCACGCCGCTGCCGGCATTGATGACGCCCTGGTTGTCGATGGCGTTGCTTACCGTCACGCTGGCGAAATCGAGCACGCCGGTATTCACGAGCAGACCGGAATTGGTCCAGTTCACGGTGTTGGCCGGCTGTATGGTCATGGCGCCGCCAGCCATGTTGATGCCGCCCGAGCCGGAAAAGTCGCCGCCGCTCAGATTGAACGCGCCGGCCACGTTCAGCGTGCCGCCGGCCGCAAGTGCCAGGCTGCCGCCCGCCAGCGCCAGCGTGGTGCCGGTCGGAATGGTGGTACTGCCGCTCAGCGTGAGGCTGCCGGATTGCACCGTGAGACTGCCGTCGGGCAGATTCAGATTCGTGAACGCGAAATTCATGCCGTCTATCACGCGGTCGCCGCTGCCGCCGAAATGGAAATTGCCGCCATTCGTGAAGCCCAGCGACCCGGTGCCCAGACCGCCGGTGCCGTGTATCGCGCCGCCGGACCAGGTGAACAGGCCGCCGTCGGTCACCAGCTGGGCGCCCACCGGAATCACCATGTCGCCGGCGCTCTGATTGACCTGCGCGCCATGCACCGTCACGCTATTGGCGATATTGACCACGCCGTCGTTGCTGAAACTGCCCTGTATGTCCACGTTATCCAGCGTCAGATTGCCGGAATTGAGCACGGCGCCGCCCAGCGTGAGGTTGCTGCCGCTGGCGCTGCCCAGCACGACCAGTTTGCCGCTGCCGCCGAAAGCCATGGCGTTCAGGTCGATCACGCTATTTGCGCCCAAGGTCGTACCGCTGGCGCTGCCGGTGAGCACGAGGCTGCCGCCGCTGTGCAGGAAGCCCGTGCCGTCCAGCAGCGTGCCGTCGCCGAGCTGATGGGTGCCGCCGGCAAAGTCGATGCTGCCGCTGCCGCTGGTCAGGAAACTGCCGGCATGCGTGCCGCCGCCTTGCAGGCTGGCCGCGCCGGCCGTCACCACCAGGGCGCCGGCGTTATTGAACGGCCCCTGGGTGACGAGCGCGCCGCCCGCCACGTTGAGCGTCATGCCGGCCGCCAGCGTGCCGCCATTGGCCAGCGTGAGCGTGCCGGCCTGAATGTCCAGCGCGCCGCCGGTGGGCGCAAAGTTCGTGACGGTCAGGTTCGGTCCGGCCAGCACGTGGTCGCCGCTGCCGGCAAGACTGACCGGGGCCGACCCGCCCAGGCTGCCGCTGCCGGAAATCGTGCCGCCCTGCCATACATAGGCGCTGCCGGTAAATTGATTGCTGCCGCTGGCGACCAGGCTGCCCTGTTGCGTATAGGCCAGGCCCAGCGTGCCGTTAGTCAGGCTGAACGGGCCGGCGGTGGTGAGCGAGCCGTTGCCGGTGATGCTGCCATTGCTGAGCGTGAGGTTGGCCAGCGTGGTGGCGTGGCTCAGGTCCAGCGTCGCGCCCGTTACAACCACCGGCATGGCGGTGGTCCAGGCCGCGTCTATGACGACATTGCCGCCGTTGATGAGCGTTTGCCCGCTGCCGGCGGTGTTCATCGTGGCCGCCGTGAAATGGCTGCCCGGCGCCAGCACGACGTTGCCGTTGGTCGCGGTCAGGCTTAGCGCACTGGCCGTAATGCTGGTCGCGACCAGATTGCCGCCGGCTTGCGTAATGGTCGCGCTGCCACCCGCGCTCACGCTGCCGTAGGCCGTGAAGCCGCTGGCGCTATCCACGCTCAGGTTGCCGCTTGCGGCGATATTGCCGAATGCGCCTATATCCTGAGCGGCCGTGATGGTGACGGTCGCGCCGCCCAGGTCGCGATAGTCGTCGCCGGTGCTGCGGAATATGCGCCCGGCCGCGGCGCTCAGGCTCACATTGCCGATCGCCGCGATGCTGCGCGCAAACGCGTTGCAGCAGGCGTCGTCGCGCATCATATCCACGTTGCGGCCGGCGGCCAGACTGATGGCGCCGCTGGTGGGGGCGGCAATTTGAGTGGCGGCACTGTGCAGCACGATGTCGCGGCCGGCAAGCACGTCTATGGCCGCCACGCCGTTGCCCAGGCCGGATGCGTTCGACACCAGATCGCCGTTGATCACCACGTCGTTGGTGCCGGTACTCACGAGGCGTATGCTGCCGCTGGTGGCCAGCCCGCCAATCACGAAAT
>JAEUNN010000605.1 GCA_016791085.1 Rhodocyclaceae bacterium
GGCGGCCGTTGCGTCCGCGTATCTGTCTCCTGCGCACCGTGATCACCCTGGCGACGGATGCGTGTTGGCTGCTCTGGGGGCTGAAGCCGCGCGCCATGGCTCGCCGGTGCGCAACGCCTTCACCCGGGGCGTACGATCCGCCCTCGACATGCTGACCCGGCTGATGCCAGGCAAGTCCGAGCCCACCAGGCGCGAGCGGGCGCTCGCGACCTATGCCAGCATGATCGGTGCGCTGGTTCTTGCCCGCGCCGTCGATGACCCCGAACTTTCCGATGAGGTCCTGCTGTCAGTACTGGCCTTGACGTGCCGATAACCCAGCGCAGCACTAAGTGGCCGTCATGGGTCGGCAACGGCGTTAGGACCGGCGAGGCAGCATTCCCCGAACTGGTGGGAAATGTTCCGGCCCGACGCCCCCGCCCACCAATCTCCCACCCAAACCGGAATTGGTAACCCGCTGTTTTATAAGGCTTCACCTGCGAAAGCCGCCTTTCGCAGGAACAGACAACGGAGAGCGCGGAGAGGGGGAAAACGCCCGAAAACGGCGTTCCGGCCCGCCGGCCACTTTCGCACGTCACCGGAAACCCGCGCCAGCACTGGCCTTGCGCCAGACGTGAAACAGGCCAGAGCAAAGTCTGGCCTTCTGGATTTGGTGGCGGGGAGGTTACCGCCGAACTCCTTCCCTTTGGGGCCAGAGAGCAATGGAGGGTAATCCTGCAGGCGTTTGTCCCTCGGCTTCGGCACGTTGCCGGGTGTTTGAAGGTCGACCAGCGCATCTGCCAACACCAACAGGCTACGCGCCTGCGAACGGGAGGGCGACATTCTGGTATTTTGCCTGCGCAGCTTGGGCCGCCTGTTCCCCTTCGGCGAAGAGCGCCTCGGCATCGGGCAGGACGAGGGTTCGCTTCAGTGCCTCCTCAAGGGACTCTCTGGTCAAGACCACGACGCCGAGCTTTTCCGCCTGCTCCAAATCTGCTTTTACCTCTTCTCGTGCCTTGGAGGTGACGATCACCGGCAATATGTGAAGGTGCCTGTTTCCGGAAGCCTCAAGGCGTCGTCTCAACGCCTCGGTCCGATCGACGAGGAGCGCCAGCTTGTTTTCCGCCTTAAGCAGGCCGGTCGTGCACTCGATCACCGCAAAATTCCCGCGAGGGGTTGTCGCGATCAGATCCGGCGCATTCTGGGACTTGTCGGTTCCGCCAAGGTGAGCCACGCTGAAACCGAGCATCCAGAGCAGCCAGGAGACCCCCGCCTCCAGGTCTCGCGCATCGCGTCCCTTGCCTTGGGATTTGGCGAGGAAGTCGCGGAGCACTTCCAGCCTGTCATCGAATGCCTCGTAGACCGACCGTTGCGGATTCTGAACGGTTGACGGATCGGACAGCCAGCCTTGGTGCTGGGCAGTCCCCGCATAGCTGGCAATGCAATGCAAAACCGCCGCCGGCGGGATATCGATTTCGGCGATTCCACGCTGCAAGGCGTCACGCTGTCCCCACTGCATTGCGGCCCCGGCTATCGTGGCACGTTGCACGACACGCCCTTGGCTGAACACGCGGTATCCGAGCGTTACCTTGTCAGGACCCAATCCATCGGCGAGCAACACAGCGGGGTGTGCCTTGGTTCCGCTGACTGTCGACGAAAGATCGACCACCGCGACATTGAAGGCGACAACCTCCAGGTTGGCGGCGTCACCTCGCAATGCGCCGAGGCGGTACTCGAGCAACAGCTCGGCAACGCTGTCATATGGCGTAGCCGCCGCTTTGACTTCCCAATCCAGCTGCGGCTGTCGCACGTACTCGGTCCTGCGAGCGCCCGTCAACGTCAGCACGTCCAGGCGATTCCCGTTCTGCATCCCCTCCGGATGAAACGGCAGATGGTAGGCCGAATAGCTCCCGCCATCGGCGGGCGGAAACCACAGCTCGCCGGCCGGGCATATGAGCTTGCCCTCGGTGAACATCCCGACCACACCTTGCGCATCTGCCTTCAAATCTGAAATCAGGAAGTGCCCCGCTCGGATGTTCGCGGTCTGAAAGTGCGCCAAGGGCAGATCGGAGGGCACGGTATTCAGGAACAGCCTTGCCTGCACCAAGACAAAGGCGTCGTCGTGCTTTACCGCAAAGTAGCTGAGGCTCGCGAACTTCTTGTACGCGTCCTCCCAGCGGACGAGTCCGTCGAAGAACGCATCAAGGATCTTCTGGTCGTGGTCTGCAAGCGGCATGTAACAGTTCACCCTTTCTTCAGGAATGCAACAAACTCGGTTGATCAACGGTTGGGTGATATCCAATAGCAGCAAGCATGTGTCGCTTGGCAGCTCATCGGCCCCTCTCACAGCAGCGCCGCTTCCAGCCGCTGCTTGCGCTGCTCCCAATCCGGCATCACTCGCCCAAGCAGTCGAAAGAAACTGGCATCGTGGTCTCGGTGCTGCAGATGACAAAGTTCGTGGGTCACGACATATTCGATGCAGGCACGCGGTGCCCGGACTAGGTTGGCATTCAGCGTCATGCTGCCGGCCTGAGACAGACTGCCCCATCGCGACTGCATGGTCCGGACAATCAGCCGTGGCCGCGTATGGCTCTTGAATCGCGCCAGGCATTGATCCAGCACTTCGCCGAAGACAAGCCTTGCGTGATCGAGGTACCAGCGATGCAGCATCATCCGCACCCGATCCGGATCGGCCTTCCCTGGCATGGTCACCATCAGTTGACCGCGGTTCATCCGCACTGACGCAGGTTCGCCCGCCACCACCTTCAAACGGTACTGTCTGCCCAGATAGAGATGTGTCTCGCCACTCACGAACTGGCGCTGCGGCGTGCGCGGGCTGTAACGCTGGAAGTCGGCAATCTGCC
>JAEUNN010000608.1 GCA_016791085.1 Rhodocyclaceae bacterium
CGAACTGGGCTATCTTCCTTTGCTGAATCGGGATGCCGAACATGGCGGCGCGCTGGACCCGGCGTGCGAATACGTGTTCCTGCCGGATCGCGGTGCCGTAGCGGCAAGCGGGCAGAGCGCGCAATTGCCGCGCTATCGCGGTGCCGTGCTGGATGCCATCGCGGCGGACGATTATGCCGACGCGGCCGTCGCCCAGCAGGCGCGCCAGCTCATGCGCGTGCTCATCGACCACGTGCTGGACGGCCGCGTGCTCAATTCGCGGCGCATTTTCTTCGAAATGCAGGAGCCATAAGTGATAGAACTGGGCGTCAATATCGACCACGTCGCCACGCTGCGCCAGGCGCGCCGCAGCTACGATCCGGACCCCTTGTGGGCGGCCGTGGAAGCGCATCTGGGCGGGGCCGACGGCATTACCGTGCATTTGCGCGAAGACCGCCGCCACATTCAGGATGCGGACGTCAGACGGCTGCGCGACACGACGCAAATCAAGCTCAACCTGGAAATGGCCGCCACCGGCGAAATGCTGGCCATCGCGCAGGACATCAAGCCGGAAATGGCCATGCTGGTGCCGGAAGGGCGGCATGAAATCACCACCGAAGGCGGGCTGGACATCGTCAGCCAGGAAGCCCGGCTCAAGGCCATCGTGGCACGGCTCGCCGACGCCGGCATCGTGACCAGCGTATTCATAGACGCGGATTTGGCGCAGGTCGAGGCGGCCGCGCGCATAGGCGCGCGCGTGTGCGAAATCCATACCGGACCTTATGCGCAGGCCTTTTACGAACAGGGACGCGACGCCGAGGCGCCGGCGGTGCTACGGCAGGTCGCGCTGATACGCGATGCCGGCGCGGCCGTACGGCAATTGGGCATGCGCTTCAATGCCGGCCATGCGCTCAACTATTTCAACGTCGAGCCGATCGCGCGCCTGCCCGGCGTGCGCGAATTGCACATCGGCCATGCCATCGTGTCGCGCGCGGTATTCGTGGGGCTGCGCGCGGCCGTGCGTGAAATGAAAACGCTCATGCGCGACGCCGCGCGCTCGGCAGTGCAAGGATGATTGCCGGCATCGGTACCGACATCGCCCAGGTGGTGCGCTTCGAGCGCCTGCTGGCCGCGCACGGGGAACGTATCGCGAGCCGCATACTGGGTGAAATCGAACTTGCCGAATTTCGTGCCGCGCGCGTGCCGGCGCGCTTTCTGGCCAAGCGCTTCGCGGCCAAGGAGGCGTTCGCAAAAGCTTTCGGCACCGGCATACGGCCGCCCGCCACGCTGCACGCGATACGCGTGGGGCATGCCGAACTGGGCCGCCCGGTGCTCGAATTCGCCCCCGAACTGGACGCCGAAGTACGCCGGCGTGGCTTGCGCTGCCATTTGAGCATCAGTGACGAGGCCGATTACGCGGTGGCTTTCGTGGTGCTGGAAACCCGTGGCGACTGAAGCGGCCGCACGCCGCCCAATCCTAAGGAAACATCAGGCATGAGTCACAAACAGTTGCCGCCCGGCCCCGTCATGCTGGACCTCGCGGGGCACGAAGCGAGCGCGGAAGAACGCGAAATTCTGGGCCATCCGCTGGTAGGCGGGGTAATCCTGTTCGCGCGCAATTTCGCGTCCGTCGAACAATTGCAGGCGCTCGCGCGCAGCGTGCGGGCGGCGCGCCCGGGTGGCGTGGTGCTGGCCGTGGACCACGAAGGCGGGCGCGTACAGCGTTTCCGCGACGGCTTCACGCGTCTGCCCGCGATGCGCCGCCTGGGCGAATTGTGGGATCGCGACGCGCCCGGCGCCGTACAGGCGGCGCGCGCGGTGGGATACGTCCTGGCCGGCGAATTGCGCGCCCACGGCGTCGATCTGTCCTTCACGCCGGTGCTCGATCTCGATTACGGCACCAGCAGCGTGATCGGCGATCGCGCCTTCCATGCCGAGCCGGATGCCGTGTGCGCGCTGGCCGGTGCGCTCGTGGAAGGCCTGGGCGTGGCCGGCATGGGGGCGGTGGGCAAACATTTTCCGGGCCATGGCCATGTCGCGGCCGACTCGCATGTGGCCATCCCGCGCGACGAGCGCAGTCTGGAAGATATTTTGCGCCGCGACCTGGAGCCATTCCGGCGCCTCGCCGGCAAACTTGCCGGCATGATGCCGGCGCACGTGACCTATCCCTGTGCGGACGCGTCGCCGGCCGGATTTTCGCGCTTCTGGCTGCAAGAGGTGCTGCGCGGCCGCCTGGGCTTTCAGGGCAGCATATTCAGCGACGATCTGTCCATGCAGGGTGCGACCACGGCCGGCGATATCGTCGCGCGCGCCCAGGCCGCGCGCGCGGCCGGCTGCGACATGGTGCTGGTATGCAATGCCCCGCGCGATGCGATTTACCTGCTCGACCACTGGCAGCCGCGCGCGGATTC
>JAEUNN010000694.1 GCA_016791085.1 Rhodocyclaceae bacterium
TTCGCAGCCGGCGTGACGGTGCCGGAACCGCTCTGGCTGTGCGAGGACGCGGCCATATTCGGGCGGCCGTTTTTCCTCATGCGGCGCATACGCGGTACCGCGGCCGGCCATGTGCTGGTCAAATCGGATCAAGCGTGCGGCAACCGCGTCGAACTTGCCGAACGTTTGGGCCGCGAACTTGCACGCATCCACACGGTGCGTCCGCCGCAGCCGGCGCTGGATTTCCTGCCCTGGTACGAAGAGGCGCCGGCACGCCGTCTGATCGCCCAGCATCGCGCCTTCCTGGACCGCCACGGCGCGCCGCACCCGGCACTGGAGTGGGGCCTGCGCTGGCTCGAGCGCCATGCCCCCGAGCGCGGCCAGGTGAACCTTTGCCACCGGGATTTCCGCACCGGCAACTATATGGTTGACGAGCACGGACTGAGCGGCATACTCGATTGGGAATTCGCCGGCTGGAGCGATCCGCTCGAAGATGTGGGCTGGTTCTGCGCCAAATGCTGGCGTTTCGGGCGCGACGAGCGCGAAGCCGGCGGCATAGGCGCGCGGGCCGATTTTTATCGCGGCTACGAAGCCGAATCGGGCCGCCCGCTCGACCATGCCGCGGTGGCCTACTGGGAAGTCATGGCGCACATGACCTGGGCCATCATCGCCCTGCAGCAGGCGCAACGCCAGGTGTCGGGCCAGGAAGATTCCATCCTGCTGGCACTGACCGGCCACATCGTGCCCGAGCTGGAATGGGAAATACTCAATCTGACGGAGACTGACTGATGCGCGATCAACCGACCGGCGAACAACTGCTGGCATGCGCGCGGCGGGCGCTCAAGGACAAACTGCTGCCGGCGCTGGATGCCGATCAGCGCTATACGCTGCTCATGGTCATGAATGCCATGTCCATTGCCGAGCGGCAACTGCACGAAGGCGAGGCGCCCGCGCAGCGCGAACTGGAAGAACTGCAAGCCCTGCTGGGAAGCGTCGGCGCCAGTCTGGCCGATGCCAATCGGGAATTTGCGAAGCGCCTGCGCGAGGGCGCGGCAGACCCGGGCCAGCCCGCGCGCGCGGCCATGTTCGCGCAATTGCGGCGCACAGCGGTAGGGCGCCTGCGCGAGAGCAATCCCAAATTGCTCAAGGACCAGACCGGCGCCAAGGCGGCTGGCTGAGCGGCGTTTCGCGGTGAGTACGCTCATCCTGATCCGCCATGGTCAGGCCGAATTCGGCGCGGACAGTTATGACCGCCTGAGCGCCCTGGGACGCGCCCAGGCGGCCGCCACGGGCGTATGGCTGGCCGGCCATGCCGGCGCGCCTTACGCCGTGCTGCACGGCCCGCGCCGGCGCCACCGCGAAACC
>JAEUNN010000742.1 GCA_016791085.1 Rhodocyclaceae bacterium
TCAATGGCAGCGTCACGGTGAATTTCGCTTCCGACGGCAGCGGCACCAGCGGGCTGGGCATTACCGCCCTGCCCTCGCAACTGGTCGGCGTGAGCGGCGACATCCAGATGACGGGCTCGGTTTTCCGCCTCGCTCAGCCCAGCCAACACAGCCCCGCGCCGGTCAATTTCGGCAATGTGCGCGTGGGGGCGGCGGCGAGCCAGGCGCTCACGCTGTCGAATCTGGCGCCCAACGACGGCTTTTCGGAAAGCCTGAACGCCAGTATCGGCGGCGCCACGGCGGGCGTGACGGCGGCCGGTTCGTTCAGCCTGCTGGGACCGCAGGGCAGCAACAACAGCAGTCTGGTGGTGGGCATCGACACCGCGACCGCCGGCGCCAAGGCCGGTACGGCCACCATCGCGCTGCAATCGGACGGCACCGGCACGAGCGGCCTGGGCATTACGGACCTGGGCACGCAAACGGTCAATGTGAGCGGCAATGTGTATAGGCTTGCCAATCCGCTTCTCAACACCACGAATGTCGCGCTCGCCGCGCGCGTGGGCGACGCTGCGCCGCAGGCCGCGATCAGCGTGAGCAATGTTGCGCCGGACGCCTTCACGGAAGGGCTCAACGCCAGTCCGGGCGCCGCGCCGGCCGGCTTCTCGGCGAGCGGCAGCATCGCCAATCTTGCCGCCGGTGCCACCGACAACAGCAGTTTGCGCGTGGCGCTCAGTACCGCCACGGCCGGCCAGTTCGGCGGCGCCATGTCGGTGCAGCTCGTTTCCACGGGCGCCGGCACCACCGGCGCGGCCGACCTCGCGCTGGCTACCGGCAATGTCAATGTGGAGGGCAAGGTGTATGCGCCGGCCCTGGCCGAGGTGCATACGGCCGTGGTCGATTTCGGCATCGTGCATCGCGGCGACATCATCGCGCCGCGCGCGGTAAGCGTGTCCAACGCCGCCCCGGCGGCCGGGCTGAACGATCGCCTGCGCGGCGCCATAGCCACCGGATCGGCCGGATTTAGCGCCGGCGGCACGCTGGGCGACGGCCTGGCGGCCGGCGCGAACGACAGCGGTTCGCTGCAGGTGGGGCTGGATACTTCCTCGGCCGGCGTGTTTACGGGCAGCGCCAACCTGAGTTTCGTGAGCCATGACGATGACTTGGCCGATCTGCTGCTGGACGGCCAACAGGTGCAACTGCAGGGCCAGGTCAATAATTACGCCGATCCGCAGTTCCAAAAGACCGGCGGGGCCGGGCTGTTCGGCGGTTCCGGCTTCAATTTCACGCTGGATTTCGGCCGCCTGCTACGCGGCTCGGGTCCGGTCAGCGCCAACCTGCGCATCATCAATGGCGCCGACGGTCCGGCCGATCTGGTCGATGGTCTGTTCGACCTGGGCAACACGCAGTTCTTGCTGAGCGGTTTCGATCCGTTCTTCGATCTGGGTGCCGGAGACTTTTTTGACGGGCTGCTCGTGAGTTTTGACACGACGAACCTGGGCCGCTTTGACGATACCATCCTGCTGCACGCCAGCGCGCACAATGCCAGCGGTTATGCAGCGGCTTTCCCGGACATCAGCTTGCGCATAACCGGCTTCATTAGTGACGCTAATGCGGCACCGGCGCCGCAAACCCTGCTGCTGGTTGCGCTGGCGCTGGTGGCGATGCGGCTGCGCGCGGCGCGGCGCGAACGATCCGCTTCTTGATTTTGCGAAAGGCAAGCATGCTCGACACCAAACACTACCGGCTGTTACTCGGTCTGGCCGCCCTGCAACTGTTGCTGATCGCGCTTTACATAGGCGTGCATCAGTCCAACCTGAGCCGCATGGCGGCCATCGCGGAGCGCCAGACCTTCATCCAGCAAAGCGTGCAGCTCGAAGGCCTGTACCGCGAAATCGTGCGCTCTCTGGCCGAACTGTCGGCGCGCAACAAGGATGAAGCGCTGCGCGCCATGCTGGCCGCACAGGGCATCACGGTTACGGTCAATCCACCCGCGCCGGCCGCCGCGGCGGGCAAGGAGCAGAAATGAACATGGAGCGCCCGACCGACGCCGCCACCGTTACCGACATCGCCAAACCCCATGGCGCCCCGCTGCTCGGCCCATCCATGATGACCACTGCCAAGGAAACCAGACATTCGGTGTTTTTGCCGCTCGCGCTGTTCGGCCTGTCCATCGTGATCGCCACCGGCTATCAGGTCGCGATGGCCTGGCGCGAGGGCAAACAGCTCGAAACCACCCAGGCCAACCAGCAGGAACTGCACGACAAATCCGCCAAATTGCGCGCCGCGCTGGATAAATTGGCCAGCGATACGGCCAAACTGGCCGCCCAGGGCAACCCCAACGCGCGCCTCATCGTCGATGAACTGGCGCGCCGCGGCGTGACCATCAATCCGAACGCCGGCCAGGCCGCCGCAGCCGGCGCCGGAAAGTAGCCGCGGCCGCGCGGCGGGGATGCTTCCCGGCCGCGCGCATCAAGCTTTCGGCACTGTCGCCACAGCGGGCGGGCGCGCCGGCGCTGCGGCCGGCAGCACCGATTCGACTTCGGCGGCCATACCCGGATAAGCCTCAAAACACGCCGCGCGCGCGGCAGCACTGAAGGCGGGCGAACTGTCCACGGCATCCGGCGCGTCGAGTGCGATGCCGAAATTTTCTCCGACCTGCGCGCCGCGCAACATGCGCGCCAACATGAGGTCGCCCAGTTCTTTCTTGAAGTGCCCGGATTCCCAGTAGTGCGCCACGACGGAACTTTTGTCGCCGCGCGCCGGCACCGCCTCGCAGGCATAGGCATGATAGCCGCTGAAATCCCACAGGCGCACGTCGGTGCCGGCCGCCCGCGCTGCCTGCACCTGCGCGGCCAGTTGCTTTTTCCAGTCCATGAACAGCGGCAACATGTCCAGATGGCGGAACAATTCGAGTATCTGCGCGTGGTACGGATAGATCACCAGGTCCACCCGGGTGCCGTGGCGGCGCGCCCAGCCCAGAATTTCATCGAGCATTTCGAAAGAGGGCTTGCTGCCGTCGCGCTTTTGCAGGGTTTTGGGGCGCTTGACGTAATTCTGGGCGTTTTCCTGCAGGCGCTGGCGGAACATGGCGTAATAGCCTTCGGCGCGGGCGATCTTGCGATATTCCAGCAGCGGATTGAAGCCGCGATCGGTCATGGATTTCGGGCCTTCCGACCGCTGCGCGAGCAAGGTCATGAATGCATCGGTCTGGCCGGCCAGCGTGAGCGCGGCTTTCAAGCGCAAGTGTTGCAATTTGAGCCGCGAATACATGCCGCCGTCGGCAAGCCGCGGTACGGATTCATTCGGCCCGACCAGGAAATCGAGAAATTCCACGCCTTCCACCAGCCGCTTCACGGCCGTGATGCGATAGGCATCGTTGAGCACGGCGCGGCTGGTGGCGATGTCCACGCCCGGCAGCGCCAGGCTGTAGGCATTGAGTCCGGCCTCGGCCCAGGATGCGTGATGCGGATCGAGGCCGACTTCGACCCGCGAATTGCCCAGGATGAGCGCATCCGGCTTGAGCCGGTCGATTGCCGCCAGTTTGATCTGCGCGAGGTCATGATCCGGGCGCGGCTTGACCATATTGAAGCCGGGCCGTTCCACCAGCCGGAAAACGCGATACGGATCGACCAGCGCCGCCCACAGCGCGGCACCCGCCAGCACGGCCAGGAACACCCAAAGCCCCTGGCGCAGATAGCGCGGCCGCGACCAGGCGCGTACAGGCGTGCGGAATGCGGGCTCGGCGGCAATCGAATGGCTAGGTGGGTTCATGCGCTCAGAACTGGAAATAAAGAAATTCGCTGGGGCGCGCCAAAGACATGACGCACAGCGCGGCCAGACAGGCGATGCCGGCGGCCCAGCGGGCGCGCGGCCGCCAGCGCAAATTGACGACGGACGGGGCAAGCGGCGCATCCGCGACGTCCAGCGCCGGCGCATAACGGCGCATGATTTCCTGGGTGTTGGGCATGAAAAAGGCGATCGGCGCGATCACGATCACATAGCCCCAGGTTTCCAGAAAGCGGCTCGTACCGCCCAGGAAAAACTGTATGCCCAGGCCAGCCAGGGCCTCGCGCAGGCCGGCGTGCCCGGCGAACAATGCATCCGGCAGGGCGATGCCGTTGGCGCCGCTCATGCCGGCCACGATTTGCAGTGCGCGCGGCAAATCCGGCGCGCGGAAAAACACCCAGGCGTAGCACACCGAAATGAAGGTGATGGTGACCGCCAACACCGCGCCAGGCTTGCCGTAGCCGCCCAGGCCCATGCGCGCCTTGAATTCCAGCCAGGCGTGGTTGATGCCCAGATAAAGTCCGTGCAGACCGCCCCAGATCACGAAATTCCAGCCCGCGCCGTGCCACAGGCCGCCCAGCAGCATGGTGAGCAACAAATTGACGTGGCGGCGCAACTTGCCGTTGCGGTTGCCGCCCAGCGAAAAATACAGGTAGTCACGCAGGAAACGCGATAGCGTCATGTGCCAGCGGCGCCAGAAATCGATGATATTGCGCGCCTTGTAGGGAGAGTTGAAATTCAGCGGCAGACGCACGCCCAGCATGCGCGACAGGCCGATCGCCATGTCCGAATAGCCGGAAAAATCGAAATACAGTTGCAGCGCATAGGCCAGCACCCCACCCCAGGCAATAAACAGCGTGGGCGGATCGGTCGCGCCGAACAGTCCGTTGGCATAGCCGGCCAGGTTGTCCGCGAGCAGCACTTTTTTCGCCATGCCCAGCCAGAAAATGCTCATGCCGATCTGGAAGTTCTGCGCGCGCAGCCGGTAATTCCGGTCCAGGTCGAACTGCGGCATCATTTCCTTGTGATGCAGCACCGGCCCGGCGATCAGGTGCGGAAAATACGTCACAAACAGCACGTAATAGACGAAGCGGTACTCACGCGCCTTGCCGCGGTAGGAATCGACCAGGAAAGCGATCTGGGTGAAGGTGAAAAACGATATGCCCAGCGGCAGCACCAATTGCAGCAGCGCGATCTGGCTGCCTGTGAGCGCATTCACGCTGCCGATGAAAAAATCCGCGTACTTGTA
>JAEUNN010000777.1 GCA_016791085.1 Rhodocyclaceae bacterium
CGCCAGGTGCCCGATCTGTTGCTGGGAGCCGAAAGCCAGGCCGGCCGCTACGAACTGGTGGATGGCGTGACCGCCATCGCCGGCGGCACGGCCACGCTGTTCGTGGCGAGCGGCAATGATTTCGTGCGCCTGTCCACCAACGTGAAAGTCGAGGGCAAGCGCGCGGTCGGGACCGTGCTGGACCCGTCCGGCCGTGCCATTGCGGCCATACGCCGCGGCGAGTCCTATTACGGCGTGGCGGACATTCTGGGTTCGCCCTACCTGACCGGCTATGAACCCATGCAGGACGCCGCCGGCAATACCATAGGCGTCTGGTACGCCGGCTACAAAGCCGACCTCAAACTCATCGAAGATGCGGTATCGGCGGCGCGCTTTCTCGAATCGGGCTTCGTGGCGGTTATCGACGCCAAGGAAAAGCTGCGCTTCCGCTCGCGCCACACCGACGAAACGACGCTCGCGGCATTGCTCAAGGAGCGGCCGGCCGACTGGGTGTTCGCCGAAACGGACGTGCCGCTGTGGAATTACAAGGTGGTCGCCGCCTATCCGGTCGTCGAAGCGCGCGCGGTGGGCCTCACCAAGGCCCTGCCGATGCTGGCCACCGGCGTGGTACTTGCGGCGGCCCTGATCGCCGCCATCGCCTGGCTGCTGCAACGGCGCGTCATGCGTCCGCTGGGTCAGGCCCTGCAACTGGCCGAAGGCGTGGCGGCCGGCCGCCTGGACATGCAGGTGGAGGTCGAAGGCGAGGACGAAATCGCCGCGCTGGTGCGCGCCATGGGCCGCATGCAGGAACAGTTGCGGCGCGTGCTGTCGGAAATCAATCAGGTCGTGAATCAGGCCGTGGCCGGACGTTTCGACCAGCGCCTCGACCTCGACGGACAGCAAGGTTTCGGGCTGGAAATCGGCCGCTCGCTGAACGAACTGGTGGCCACCCTGGATGGCGCGCTGGCCGACATCGCGCGCGTCGCTCAGGCGCTGGCGCGCGGCGACCTGTCGCAAACCATGGGGCGCGACTATGCCGGCCGCTTCGGCGAAACCGGACGCGCCGTGGATGCCACGGTGGCCGCGCTGAACGAGGTGCTGAGCGAAGTGCGGGCGGTCGTGGATGCCGCCGCGGCGGGCGAATTCGATCGCCGCGTGGACCCGCAGGGCAAACAGGGCTACGCCCTGGCCCTGGCCGAACTGCTGAACCGCCTGAACGGCGCGGCGTCGGCCGGACTGGCGGACATACGCCGCGTGGCCCAGGCGCTGGCGCGCGGCGACCTCACGCAAACCATCGCCAATGACTATCCCGGCATGTTCGGCCAGACCCGCAGCGCCATCAACGAAACCGTGGTGCGGCTGAAGGATTTGCTGGGCGGCGTGGTGCGCGCGGTGGACGCCATCAATACCGCGGCCAAGGAAATTGCCGCCGGCAACCGCGACCTTTCGGCGCGCACCGAAAAGCAGGCGGCCGGCCTGGAACAGACCGCATCCAGCCTGGAACAGATGGTGTCGGTGGTCGAGCAGAATTCGGCCAGCGCCGGCCAGGCCGATCAGGTCGCCCGCGCGGCCGGCGACGCCGCCGCGGAAAGCGGGCGCGTGGTGTCGGCCTGCGTACAGACCATGGGCGAAGTGGCCGCCTCGTCGCGCCGCATCGCCGACATCATAGGCATGATCGACGCGATCGCTTTCCAGACCAACATACTGGCGCTCAATGCCGCCGTCGAAGCGGCCCGCGCCGGCGAACAGGGACGCGGCTTTGCCGTGGTGGCCACGGAAGTGCGCTCGCTCGCCGGCCGCAGCGCGACGGCCGCCAAGGACATCAAGGCGCTCATCGCCGAATCCGGCGCCAAGGTGGAAGCCGGCGCGAAACAGGTCAATATCGCCGG
>JAEUNN010000789.1 GCA_016791085.1 Rhodocyclaceae bacterium
GTACCAGCCGTCCAGTGCATGGCCCAGATTTTCAGGCCGGCGAACATCGCAGAACCAGACGCCGCTTTGCTCCGCCAACTGCCGCAGGTAGGGACGGCCATTGGTGGAGAACACGAAGGGGATACGGTACTCGCCCTGCGCCCCATGATTGGCGGCCGGCAGCTCGACCTCGGGGGCGGGTCTGAAGCTGCGGCTGTAGCGCTTTGCTTGCTGGAGCGCGCCGGACACGTCGATGTGCTTGCGCTTCGCCTCGACGATGGCGATGGGAACCAGGCCCGTGAAGAATACGTAGTCGGCTGGCCCGGTCTCCGTCGGCCATTCGGCTATGGCCAGGTTTTGGCCGCGTTGCGGCCGCGCGCCCTTGGCGAAGGTGAGGTGCTCCGAATCAACGGTCCAGCCGGCAGCGGCCAGTTGCTCATCGATGAGTCGGCGTGTGTCGCGCTCGCTGATCTGGAGGGACGCCGCTGCCGTGTTGGCAGCCGCCACAAACTTGGCGATGGCTTGCGGCGGTGCCGCCTCGGCCTGGGTCTGCATGGATTGCAGGCGTTGCAGTAGTTCAGCTTTGGCCGCTTCGGCTTCGGCGGCCATGGACTCCCAGAAGGCGCGGTCCTGCTCGGCTTGCTGGGCTTGCGCCTGCACCTGGTCGAGCGTTTGGGTCGCGTCTTGGTGGGCGGCTCGGTACTGCGCCAGCTCGTTGCGCAGTTTGTCCAACTCGGCCTGCAGATCGCTGCTTTGGTTCGCCGGTGCTGTCGGTGGCTGGAAGGGGCCCGACTTGAAGCCGGCGTCCTTGAAGGTGCGGTGGAACCACACGCCCAACTGCCAGGTGAGGCGAAGCGCAAGCAGGGCTGTTCGGTGGTCGCCAGCAAAGCGGTGGTTGGCGTCGTTGCCAGCACGCCGAACCTCGTGGAACAGATTACCGACCTCGCGCGGGACGATGCCCTGGTCCTGTAGGCGGCGCAGCAGGTCTACCTGTTTTTCGTCAGGCGACGTAAAAATTCCCACGTTCGACGCTGCGAGCTGGGCCAGCAGCTCCGCCAGTTGGCGAAGTTTCAGGAGGCAAGTGTTCGGGTCATCGGCAAAGTAGCGCTCGGCGAGCATCCCTAGGCGCACCAATTGCTGGTCGTGCGCCTTGAGCTGTCCAAAATTCGATGGCTTGTCGCCGAGCATCGGTAGTCTTTACTCGAAGGCTCGCGCTACTTGCTAGATGCCGCGGTATGGCGTTGGTCGGTCGGGTTGACCGGCGGCGTAATGATGCCGTGATCACAACAGTGGCTGAACACTATGACCTCCAACATAGGTGCAACACTGCGCCTTGCGACCTCCCCGGCGTCCGACAGTGCAGCATTCTCATCGGGCGGGACTCGGGCGCTTCCCACCTCGGCCTTCCTGACAGCCACGGCGGGGCTCCTGTGTGAACATCGCTGGAATTTTGCAATGTAACCTATCCCGTCCCGGTATAGCGTCGGGAGCGTCCTTCGGCAGCCCAACGGATCGTTGGCGTTGGGAAGGGCATCAAATCTTCCTACGAGTTCTTTTCAAAAAACAGCTTCGTGCCGCATGGAAGTGCATGGACTTCATCGTGGCCGAACGCGGTCTTCGACATGTCATGTCGATCAGGCAGCGTTCTGCCTTTCGTCCGCGCTTATCGGTTAGGCAGACTGACGCTTCAGTCCGCATCTGCTGAATGGCCGGTCACCAGCCCATTGCGGCGTGATTGAGCTCCACATAAGGCCGACCTGCTGCCATTCTGCAACCAAACGACACGGCTGCTCTATCCCGAAAGCAGCCGCAAATCATACACAGACCTCTAGGTCCGGTGTAGGTCGCGAAGCGACCGCCGGACGACGCAGGAAATTACCCGATCGCGGGTGGCGCGCGCGAACTGTCCGAGGCCTTACAACCCGGCCGGAATCGGCCCCACGATAGGTCGATCCCCCAATTCGCCCTATCCTGCGCTACAGTTGTCGGGCCACAACCGCAGGCACCGAAAACCACCCAGGACCCAGGAGCCCCCGATGTCGATTACCCAATTGCCTGCCCCCGAACAGCGCCGCGACCTGCAAAAAGTTGCGGGCTGCGACGACCCCAAGCGTGGCATGGACGTGGTGTTCGTGCATGGCCTGGGCGGCGACGCCTGGACCACCTGGATGGCACGCCCCGACGACATGGCGAGCTTCTGGCCCAACTGGCTGGCCGCGGATATTCCGGGCCTGGGCATCTGGACGCTGGGCTATGCGGCCGACGTGTCCAGCTGGAAAGGCCAATCCATGCCGCTCGCCGACCGCGGCAACCAGATGCTGGACCTGCTTTCCAACGAAGGACTGGGCGAGCGCCCGCTGGCGTTCATCACCCACAGCCTGGGCGGCATCGTCGTCAAACAGTTATTGCGCAATGCCGACAGCTTCGGCGTGAAGCGATTCGAGTCCATACGCGACCAGACCTGTGGCATCGCCTTCATCGCCACGCCGCACTCAGGCGCGCATCTGGCCAATTTCGCCGAACTTGCCGCCGCGGTACTAAGAACCAACGAGCACGTCAAGGAACTGGCTGCCCACGATCCGCGGCTGCGCGAACTGCACGGCTGGTTTCAGGGCAAGTACCTCGATCGACATCCCATCGTGTGCCGCACCTATTGCGAAAAGCGCGAAGTCAGGCCGGAAATTCCCGTTTTAGGCATCAAGCTGCCCAAGGGCATCCTGGTGGTCGATGAAACCAGCGCCGAGCCCAACATCAAGGGCGAGCGCGCCATTCCTCTGGACGAAGACCACATCAGCATCTGCAAGCCGCCGGACCGACACGCCCAGATTTACAAGGGCATGTTGCGCTTCGTCAAGGACTGCCTGGGGGCCGCTGGAAACCCCGGTTAGGCCCGCCGCAACACGCCGCGCCGGGCGCGGCGGGCCTGACACCGGCAAACCTGGAGGCCGCCGCGCTGGCCGCCTATCGCCAGTCGCTGCAGGAAAATCTGGCCCGGCACCCCCAGGTGGACACGCGCTTTGTACGGCTGCGTCTGCTGGACCTGTTGAAAAGCGAGCACGCGCTGCAGGTACATGAACAGGCGCACGATTACACCGATCTGCGGGAAGTGCTGGCCGCCATTCCGGAGCGCGCGATGGTGCTGCTGGGTGCGCCAGGCAGTGGCAAAACCACGCTGCTGCGGCGCCTGCAATGGGACCACGCCGCTGATGGCCTGGCCGCTGGGCACGCGCAGGTGTCGCTGTTCGTATCGCTAGGCCACTATCCCGCAGACCCGGATCCGCTCGCCCAGGCGCCGGCCCCGCTCGCCTGGCTGGCGGAGTTGTGGCATAAGCGCGCGCCCGCGCTGCCCGGCCTGGAAACGCTGCTGGCCGGCGGCCGCGTACTGCTGCTGCTCGATGCCTTGAACGAAATGCCGCACCGCGACCGGGACAATTTCGCGCAACGCGTCGAGCGCTGGCGCACCTTCCTGCGCGACGATTTTCCGCCCGGAAACATGGCGGTGTTCTCCTGCCGCAGCCTCGACTACAGCGAACCTTTGAGCGTAAAGGACGACTACGCCGTGCGCCAGGTGCGGGTGCAGCCGCTCAACCCGGGACAGATCGAAAAATTCCTGCACCTGCACGCGCCGGAACAGGCCGCGCGGGCTTGGTCCGACATCCGCGCCAAACCCCGCCTAGTCGACCTCTACAGCACCCCCTACTTCCTCAAACTGCTGTGCGATCAACTGGCTTACGACCCGCGCGTCGCCGGCGAGCGTGCCGCGCTCTTCACCGGCTTCGTGCGGCGCGCGCTGGAGCGCGAAATCGCCGGCAACAATCCGCTGTTCGTGCGCGACGGTGTGCTCGTGGCGCGCGACCGCGAGCGCATCAACCGACGCGCCTGGGCCGATGCCCACGACCTGCCGCACAAAGGACCGCTCATCGACCGGCTACAAGCCCTGGCCTACGCCATGCAGGAGCGCCTGGGGGCGAGCGACGGCAAACAGGTGGTGCTGGCGCGCGACATGGCGCTGGACTACCTGGACCATACGCAAGCGGAAAACATCCTCAAGGCAGCCGAACAACTGACCCTGCTGGACGAGGACCTGCGCACCGATCAGGTGTGGTTTTACCACCAGTTGCTGCAGGAATATTTCGCGGCGCGGCGGCTCGCCGTGCAGCCGGCGGACGTTGCGCGGCTGGCGGCAAGCGAATGGCGCGCCGATGTCATGCAGCCCACGCTGGCCGACAAACTTGCCGGCCTGCAGGATTTCGAACCGCTGCCGCCGCCCGACCCCACCGGCTGGGAAGAAACCGCGCTGCTGGCCTGCGGCATGACGCAAAACCCGGCCGCCTTCGTGGCCGGTCTGGCCGACACCAACCTGGTACTGGCCGCGCGCTGCGCGCTCGAACTGGCGGCGACCGGCCGCGCCGGCCAGATTGC
>JAEUNN010000791.1 GCA_016791085.1 Rhodocyclaceae bacterium
GCTCATTGTTCGACGAGCCGCGCTTTTTCGCCGCCAAGCAGACCTGACTTGCACGGTCCGGCGCCACGCCTCACGCGTGGCTCTGGCGGAGTTCGGGCTGCCGTGCCCCTCGCAACGGTGATCGCAAACCACCCGCGCGCCGGATGCCGCACCCGCGCGCGGATGGGCACAAACCCACCGCCCCAAACGAACCGCCCCCAAGGGTGGGCGTACACCCACCGCCCCAAACGAACCGCCCCCAAGGGTGGGCGTAACCCCCTGCGCCGGACGCCGCACCAGCCCGCGTAGGGCGCAATCCCCGCAGGGAATTGCGCCGAACAAGACCTCTCGCGACGCCGACCGACCAGGACAAAGCGTGCCAGGTCCGGTCTGGCCCATTACGCATCGCAACCCAAGCTTGTTCGAACGATAAATCGAGCTTGGCCCCAAGGGCAGAACGTGAAATTGCTGCGCCTGTTCGACGCCCTGTACGCCAGCCGCAGCGTGACCAAAACCGCCGAACAACTGGGCCAGAGCCAGCCCACCGTGAGCATTTGGCTGGGCCACTTGCGCCGCGAACTGCAGGACCCCTTGTTCGTGCGCACCCCGGACGGCATGCTGCCCACGCCCAAAGCCGACCGCCTGATCGGCGAAGCGCTGGCGGCATTGCGCCGCCTGTCCGCGCGCGAAGCGGAATTCGACCCCGCCACCGCCGAGCGGCGCTTCCGCATCTGCATGACCGACGCGAGCCACGCCAACCTGCTGCCGCAAATATTGGTCGCCGTACGCGCCGAAGCCCCGCACGCCTGCATCGCAGCAACGCGCATCGATGCACAAACCGGCGAACGCCTGCGGGCCGGCGAGTCCGACCTCGCGCTGGGCTACGTGCCGCAACTGGGCGCCGGCTTCTACCAGCAAATGCTGTACTGGCAGGACTGGGTATGCCTCGCCAACAGCCGCCACCCGCGCGTATCCGGCGCGCTGGACATGGAAAGCTACTGGGCCGAGGGCCACGTCGGCATCACGTCCGGCACCGGCCACCAGCTGCTCGAAACCGCTCTCGGGCGGCTCGGCAGACAACGCCGCATCGTGCTGGAACTACCGGGCTTCCTGGGCCTGGGCGCCATCCTCAGCAATAGCGACCTCATCGCCACCCTGCCGCGCCAGACCGGCGAAACCACTGCCAAAACTTACGGCCTCGCGCTCTATCCCTGCCCCTTTCCGATAGAGCCCTTCCCCGTCACGCACCACTGGCACGCCAGGTACCACAGGGATGCGGGGAATCAGTGGTTGAGGAAGGTGATTGCGGTGCTGTTTCTTGCGGGATGAGAGGGCGCCGCGGGCGGCGATGTTGCGCGGATTGGGGCGGGTATTGCGCATGGTGGCGATTCGACGGCGGGCCAGGGCAGGTGAAATGGTCCGTACCCGAAACTTGACGCCTGCGACGATGAAGCCAGCCGGCGCTGGGGCCGCGTGCGATATTGCGCGGACCACAAATGCCGTGCAAAATGATGCTGCATGAAGTGAGCTACAGCCCTCGGCTTGCCTCGTAGCCGCGGGCCGAACGAC
>JAEUNN010000821.1 GCA_016791085.1 Rhodocyclaceae bacterium
GTGCGGCTTAACATTTCAGGCCTCCAAAACCCAGGTATCCTTGGTCCCGCCACCCTGCGAGGAATTGACCACCAGCGAACCTTCGCGCAGCGCCACGCGGGTAAGCCCGCCCGGCACCATGGTGATGTCGCTGCCGGACAGCACGAAGGGGCGCAAATCGATGTGCCGCGGCGCCACGCCGCTTTCGACGAAAGTCGGGCAGGCCGACAGCGACAGCGTAGGTTGCGCGATATAGCGCTCAGGGTGTGCCTTCAGCACGGCGCGGAAACTTTCGATCTGCTCCCGCGTCGCGGTGGGCCCGATCAGCATGCCGTAGCCGCCCGCGCCGTGGGTTTCCTTAACCACCAGTTCGTCCAGGTTGGCCAGCACGTATTTCAGATCTTCCGGCTTGCGGCACAGGAAAGTCTGCACGTTGCCGATGATGGGCTTTTCGCCCAGATAGAAATCGATCATTTCCGGCACGTAAGGATAGATCGACTTGTCGTCGGCAACGCCGGTACCGATGGCGTTGGCAAGCGTCACGCGGCCGGCACGGTAGGCCGACAGCAGGCCCGGCACGCCCAGCATGGAATCCTTGCGGAAGGCGAGCGGATCGAGGAAGTCGTCATCGACGCGGCGGTAAATCACGTCCACCCGGCGCGGTCCGCGCGTGGTGCGCATGTACAAGGTGTCATCGCGCACGAACATGTCCTGCCCCTCGACCAGCTCTATGCCCATTTGCTGGGCCAGGAACGCATGTTCGAAATAGGCCGAATTGAACGCGCCCGGCGTGAGCACCACGACTTCCGGATCGGAAACGCCCTTGGGCGCCACGCTGCGCAGTTTGGTGAGCAGCAAATCCGGGTAATGATCGACCGGCGCCACGTGGTAGCGCGAGAACAGCTCGGGAAACAGGCGCATCATCATGCGCCGGTTTTCCAGCATGTAGGACACGCCCGAAGGCACCCGCAGGTTGTCTTCGAGCACGAAAAAATCGCCCTTGCTTTTGGCGTCGCCGGCGCGCACCACGTCTATGCCGGCGATGTGCGCATAGATGCCGCCCGGCACATCCACGCCCTGCATTTCCGGACGGTACTGCGCGTTGTCTATGACCTGCTCGCGCGGTATGCGGCCGGCCTTGATTATTTCCTGGCCGTGATAGACGTCCTGCAGGAACAGGTTGAGCGCCTTCACGCGCTGGCGCAGGCCGGCGGCCAGCGTGGCCCAGTCGTCGGCCGGAATGATGCGTGGCAGCACGTCGAAAGGAATCAGCCTTTCTTTACCGGCTTCTTCACCATACACGGCAAACGTGATGCCCGTGCGGTGAAACACCAAATCCGCCTCCGCGCGCTTGCGCGCTATGCGGTCGGAGGGAGTATTTGTGAGCCAGTTGGAATAGTTCGCGTAATGCGCGCGAACTTCACCGGCGCCGTCGTGCATTTCATTGAAGTAGCTTGCTGCACCCATTGATTGATACCCCCTTACGAACCTACATCTCTAGCGAGAAGCATGCCACCGGATCGACGGATTCAAATCCAATTTTGCCTGGAAAACCGAAATGACTGTGCCCCGATTTGGAGCGTAGCCTATTACCAATTTGGTGCGTACGCCTACTACCAAAGAGAACGCCCCGCATGAGCGGGGCGTTCTGTCGAGCAATGCCTGCACCCGGTCAGAGGCGTTCGATCACCCCGGCGATGCCCTGGCCACCACCGATACACATGGTGATCAGGCCATAACGGCCACCGATACGCTTGAGTTCGTAGAGCGCCTTCACGGTCAGGATGGCGCCCGTGGCACCCAGCGGGTGGCCCAGAGCGACGGCGCCGCCGTTCGGGTTCACCTTGGCCGGATCGAGTTCCAGACCGCGCGTCACGCACAGTGCCTGAGCCGCGAACGCTTCATTGGACTCGACCACGTCCAGATCGGCGGTCGTGAGACCGGCGCGCTGCAGCGCAATTTTCACGGCCGGAATCGGGCCTTCGCCCATGGTGGTCGGCTCCACGCCGGCCAGGCCATAGGACACCAGGCGCGCCATGGGCTTGAGGCCGGCGCGTTCGGCTGCGCTGGCTTCCATGAGCACCACCGCGGCGGCGGCGTCATTGATGCCGGACGCGTTGCCGGCCGTGACCGTGCCGTCCTTCTTGAACGCTGCGCGCAGCTTGGCCATGCCTTCGACCGTGGCATCGCCACGCACGTGTTCGTCGGTCACGAAGGATACCGGGCCCTTCTTGGTCTTGACTTCGACCGGCAGGATTTGCTCGGTGAAGTAGCCGGCAGCCAGGGCGGCGGCGGCACGCTTGTGCGACTGGACGGCAAAAGCGTCCTGGTCTTCGCGCGTGATGCCCCACTTGGCCGCGACGTTTTCGGCCGTGATGCCCATGTGGATGGTATGCATGGGATCGTTGAGTGCGCCGACCATCATGTCGACCAGGCCGGTGTCACCCATGCGGGCGCCCCAGCGCGCCGCCGGCATCAGATAGCCGGAACGGCTCATGCACTCGACACCACCGCCCACGGCGATGTCGCAATCGCCCAGCTGAATGGCATTGGCGGCCGTCACGATGGCCTGCAGACCCGAACCGCACAAACGGTTCAGCGTGAGCGCAACGCTTTCCTTGGCCATGCCGGCATTGAGCGCAGCCACGCGCGACACATACATGTCACGCGCTTCGGTATGAATCACGTTGCCGAACACCAGTTGCCCGATCTGGGCCGCATCGACACCGGCGCGCGCGATGGCTTCCTTGACCACGCGACCACCCAGATCTCCAGGCGTGAAGTCCTTCAAAGTACCACCATAATCCCCGATGGCGGTACGAACACCACTGACGATGACCACTTCCCTTGCTTGAGCCATGTTCTTCTCCTGACTGGACTACCGGCCTACCCAACCGGCAATGCCTACGAGTACTACCAACATCATCCAGAAAATCAACGTACGCCAGATGAAAGCCTTGGTACGGTCCAGGCAATCCAGATCAGCGTCGTCTCCCACTCCTAATTCCGGTCTTTCGGTAATTTCGCCGGATTCAAACACTGGCAGCCCCAAACGTACCCCCAGCGCGCCGCCAGCACTCGCCAGAAGTATACCCGAAGCCCGCGGCAACCATTGTTTTGCCTGCGTTTGCCAACAATAAACGGCATCTTCGAAATCGCCCACGATGGCGAACGCGGCGGCCGTGCAACGCACCGGCAGCCAGTCCAGCCAATCCAGCGCGGTGCGCGCGAAACTGCCGAATTCGCCATATTCGTCACGCCGCGCATCGCCCCAGCGGCGGCCCAGATGGGCGGCGATGCGATACACCACCACACCGGCCGGACCCGGCAGCACGAGGAACCAGAACACCAGCGCGAATACGTTGCGGTAGGCGGCGAGTATGCCTTCTTCGATGGCCAGGCGGGAAATTTCTCCCGAGGTCAGGCGCTCCGCGCCGCGCCCGCGCCAGGCCGCGATAAGGCTGCGTGCCCGCGCCAGATCGCCTTCCTGCAGTGCAAGCTGGATGTTCGTGAAATGATGCGACACGCTGCGAAAGCCGGTCGTCACGTACAGGACGACGGTATCGAAAGCCAGCGCCAGCAGCGGGTTGATCCAGGCCAGCAGGTAGTGCAGTGCGAGCGCCAGCACGGCGGGCGGCAGCACCGCGGCCAGCCAGGCAAGTTTGCCCTGTTCGCGCGTGCCGGCATTCAAGCGGCCTTCCATCCAGCGCGAATAATGGGCGAGCGGCGCTTCGACAAGCCGATAGTAAGGAAACGGCCTGACCTGTTCGAGGCCGAAAGCCAGAAACAACGCGAATATGGCAAGAATGGTCATGCGGCAGCGGCGCTATCAGGTACTTGGTCCGGGCAGCCCCGATCTGGCCGGGGTCGAATTTATCCTCGCCATGGCCGCCCGTTATACCGCGAACACCGATTGTGGCAGCGGCCGGGCGGCACGCGTAGGGAATGACGGAACAGGCGCAAGGCTATGCACCGAATTGGCCCGGCGGAGCCGCCCGCGACGATAGCACAATTCGGCGCGGCGGGCCGCTCCAGGCGCGGATCGGGCACAAATCGCGCGGTGCGGCGGGCGGGCCGTTGCGCCGCGCGCGCGTTCAGGCCTGGCCGTAAAGATACCGGTACAGGCTGACTATCATGCCTGCCGTGACGCCCCAGATATAGTGGCCGCGCCAGGGCATGGCATAGAACTCGCGCGGGCGGCCGCGCAGTTCCACCTTGTGGCGCTGGTGATTGGCCGGATCGAGCAAAAACGTAAGCGGCGTTTCGAACACGCAGGCCACCTCGAACTCGTCCAGCTTCAGTTCGAAGCCGGGCTGCACGATGGCCACCACCGGCGTCACGATAAATCCGGTGCCGGTGCGGTATTCCGGCAGCTTGCCGATCACCTCGACGTAATCCGGCTCCAGCCCGATTTCTTCCTGCGCCTCGCGCAATGCCGTGCGCACCGGGCTGCCGTCCTGTTCTTCGCAGCGCCCGCCCGGAAATGCAACCTGGCCGGGATGGTCGTGCAGGTGCGCGGTACGCTCGGTCAATAACAGCGTGAGGCCGTCGGCCCGCTCGACTATGCCCACCAGCACGGCGGCCGGGGTTGGCAGCGCGCTCACCTCGGGCAACAACGGATCTTCATGCAGGCCCAGCCCCGCCCCGCCTTCGGCGAAACGCCGTTTTAGCCAGTCCGAATTCAAGGACATGTGGGCTCAGAAGCGCTTTTTGAGCACCATGCTGTCGCCGTTGCGGCGCATTTCCATGCGGTTCAGAAAACTTCCGCCGAGCAGGGCCACGGGCAGATCGACCGCCAGCACGGTGGCATCGACGTTATTCAGTTCGATGTCGCCCACGCGCACGGAATTGAGCTTGACGAGCCACACTTCGGCCGTGCCGTTGGCGGTTTGCGTGAGACCGCGCGGCGCGCTGCGATAATCCACGCCGGCCCGGCGCGCATCGATCTGACTCAGGGCTATCGTGGTGGCGCCGGTATCGACCAGGAAGCGCACGCTGGAGCCGTTGATGGTGCCGGTCACGAAAAAATGCCCGGTCGCGTCGGCGGTCAGCGTGGCTTGCGCATTCGGATCTTCATGGCGTGCCCCGCTGGCGGCTTGCCCCAGTGCCAGGCGTTCGCGCTTGCCGTCGATTTCCAGCGTGGCGGATTCCGAATCCACGGCCAGCACGCGCACACCGTCTATGGCCTTGGCGCCGGCCGAAATGGTGCGCGGCGCGGCGCCGTTGATCACCAGCACGGCCTTGCCGGGGAACAGCCCCACCACGGCGACATCGGCCGCCCGCGCCGGCGCGATCGGCGCCGACAACGCGGCCGCCGCGGCAAACATTGCTAAAATCGCACGCATGAAACCGGTCTATATATTTCGCCATAGCCCCACCGAGGGCGCGGGTCATTTTGCCACATTCCTGGACCGCCATGGAATAAGCCAACGCCTCATCGCGGTCGATGCGGGCGACTCAGTGCCTGCAGACACCGGCGGCTGCGCCGGGCTCGCCTTCATGGGCGGCCCCATGAGCGTCAATGACCCCTTGCCGTGGATCGCCGCGGAACTTGCGCTGATACGCGACGCGGTGGCGCGCAATGTTCCCGTGATCGGGCACTGCCTGGGTGGCCAGCTCATGTCGAAAGCGCTGGGCGGCCAGGTAAGCCGCAACCCGGTCAAGGAAATCGGCTGGGGCCAAGTCAGTGTCGCGGACAATGCCGCGGCGCGCGACTGGCTGCCCGGGCTGCAAAACTTCCTGTCCTTCCACTGGCACGGCGAAACATTCAGCCTGCCCCCCGGTGTAAGCCCCATCCTGTCCAGCCCGTATTGCGCCAATCAGGCCTGGGTGTTGGGGCCGCACCTGGCCATGCAATGCCACGTCGAAATGACCGCCGACATGATTTCCAGCTGGTGCGCGACGGGTGCCGGCGAAATCGAGCGCCACGCCGGCGAGCCGGCCGTACAGCAGCCCGGCGCGATGCAGCAGGATCTGGCGCCGCGCCTCGCGCAACTGCACGACGCGGCGGAACGCCTGTACAGCCGCTGGATCGCCGGCCTTGCGCGCGCCTGAGGGCGGTGTGCGCGCTTGATTCGCGCGCGTGCTGCACGCATCATATCGGGCGCGGCGGGGGAACCCTGTGACAGGCCGGCTTGCCTTAACAAAAGCCGCGTCGGCCGGCAGCCAAAGCCGGCGTCGATGCTGCGAGGGCTGCGTAGCCGGCGCCAGGATGGCAAGAAAGAACCCCCATGTATGACCCCCAACACCACGCGGGCCCGAACGCCATGCCGCTAGCGGCAGGCCGGCAGGCTGCAGCGTCCAAGGAGAATTGATTCATGCTCGAGTCCGGAAGCACGGCGCCGGCACCGCATCCCGACCCGCAGCGCGGCTTTCTGCCGCCCGGTTCGGTGCGCCACGTTCCGTTGTCCGCCCCGTTCCGCTGGCTGCTGCGCGGACTGCGCGACATGGTGGCCTACCCCGCCGCCAGCCTGTTCTATGGCGCCTGTTTTGCGAGCCTGGGCTTCCTGCTGTACGCCTATACGCACCAGCACGTCAGGTACATGGCCGCCATGACCTCGGCGTTTGCGCTGGCCGGCCCCTTCATCGCCATCGGCCTGTACGACATTTCGCGCCGCCGCGATGCCGGGCTGCCCTGCAAGCTGGGTCCGACCACCATCGCCTGGCTGCCCAATATCGTCAATATCTCAATGTTCGGCGGTTTGCTGTGCTTCATCATGCTGGCCTGGACGGTGGTCGCGCTCATGCTGTTCAACGCCTTCTACGGCAACCAGTCGCCCAGCCTGGGCGAACTGTTCAACGATGTCGTCACCCTGCGCGACCCGGTATTCGTGTTCAGTTACGGTTTTGCCGGCGGCCTGTTCGCGGCGCTGGTGTTTTCCCTGTCGGTGGTATCCATCCCGATGATGCTGGACCGCAACTGCAACGTGTTCTACGCCATGCGTGCGAGCGTCGTATCGACCATCCAGAACCTGCCTGCCATGATCTTATGGGCCGGCATGATCGTCGCCTTCACCTCGGTCGGGCTGTTTTCGTTCTACGTCGGGCTCATGCTGGGCATTCCTCTGCTGGGCCACGCCGGCATGATTCTCGCCATGCCGGTGATAGGGCATGCGAGCTGGCACGCCTATCGCGACATCGTCGCCCCGGAAACGGAAATCTGGTGAGCGGCCGGGCCAGCGCCGGGCCGCCGCGCCGGGCGTGCGCAAGCGCCGCTTCAGTCGCGGAAATTGCTGAACTGCAGCGGAAAGTCCTTCACCTCGCGGCGCAACAGGGCGATCGCTTCCTGCAGCGTGTCGCGCTTGGCGCCGGACACGCGCACCGCGTCGCCCTGTATGCCGGCCTGCAGCTTGAGCTTGCTGTCCTTGACGAGCTTCACGATCCTTTTCGCCAGGTCGCCGGCCACGCCCACGCGCACCGTCACGTCCTGCTTGACCTTGTTGCCGCTCACCTTCTGCAGTTCGCCGCGTTCCAGGCAACGCACGTCCACGTTGCGCTTGCCCAGCCGCACCACCAGGATGTCATAGACCTGGTCGAGCTGGAACTGCGAATCCGCATGCACCGTAACCAGCTTGTCGACCAGTTCGAGGCGCGCGTCCGTGCCTTTGAAATCGAAACGATTGCCGATTTCCTTGCTGGCCTGGTCCACCGCGTTGCGCAATTCGACCTGATCGACTTCGGACACCACATCGAAACTTGGCATGCCTGCACTCCGGGTAAAAATTCGGTGCGGAATTTTAATCGCCATCGCCGGCGCACGGGCACACCCGCACGGCTGTGCGCGCGCCATGGCGGGCCGCGCATGATTTAGGCCAGCGCGATGCAAATCCTCGAACAGTACGACCTCAGCGCCTGCAACACTTTCGGCTTGCCGGCGCGGGCGGCGCGCTACGCGCGCGCGCAAACTTTGGACGATGTGCAAAGCGCGCTGGCCGCGGCGCAAGGCCGGCGCGTGGTGGCGCTGGGCGGCGGCAGCAACGTGCTGCTGGCGCGGCAGGTGGACGCCCTGGTGCTGCACATGTGCCTGCCGCAACGCGCCCTGGCAGGCGAAGATGCCGCAGCCTGGTACGTGCGTGCCGAAGCCGGCGTGGACTGGCACGAATTCGTGCAATGGACCTTGGCCCAGGGCTGGCCGGGCCTGGAAAACTTGAGTCTGATTCCCGGTACCGCAGGCGCCGCGCCCATCCAGAACATAGGCGCTTACGGGCTGGAAATGGATAGTCGCTTCCACGCCCTGGAAGCCGTGGATATCACGCGCGGCGACCTTCGCAGCTTCAGCCGCGAGGACTGCCGCTTCGCCTACCGCGATTCGATTTTCAAGCGCGAACTGGCCGGGCGCTACATCATCACGGCGGTCACGTTCCGGCTGCCGAAAGCCTGGCAGCCGGCGCTACGCTACCGCGAACTGGCGCTGGAACTGGAAAGCCGCGGCATTGCCGATCCCGGCCCGGCCGATATCGCGAATGCGGTCATCGCCATCCGCCGGCGCAAGCTGCCGGACTGGCGGCAAATTGGCAACGCCGGCAGTTTTTTCAAGAACCCCGTGGTCACGCAAAGCGAGGCCGCGCGCCTGCTGCAGTCCGCACCCGGCATGCCGCAATACCCGCAAGGCGACGGCAGCGTAAAGCTGGCGGCCGCCTGGCTCATCGAGCAATGCGGCTGGAAAGGCCGCCGGCTG
>JAEUNN010000845.1 GCA_016791085.1 Rhodocyclaceae bacterium
CGCCCAAGCAGTTTGCCATGCAGCCAGTTGACGAATCGCTTCATTGCGGCAGATCGCTTAGATGCGCAAATGTCAGGCGCGGTGCGTGGCGACCGCGATCACGATGACCTTGGTGGTGGACTCGACAAAATCGTCCGCGTACCCGGCATCCTTGAGCGCCCACTTGAGTGTGTTCGCGAGGCGTGCTTTCTTGTAGAAATTCATGGAGTGCGTGCTCACGAACTGTTTGACGAGCCCCAGGCAGTGATCGATTGCCTTGCGCTCCTTGCCGGCCGACCATGCGGTTGACTTGCCTTTGCGTACCGGGGGGAGGCGCGACACGAGTTCGGCGCTGAGCGTACGCGCGAATTCATCCACTTCCGTACAGTTGAACCAGGCCAGCACGTCTAATACCTCACTTGCAAAATGGCGCTGAACACATACGCCGGTATGGAGCGCGAAATTCTAATACAGAGCGTATTTTGGCTGCATCGAGCGCTAATGCGCGGTGCCGTCATTGACTTGCCATGTGGCGCAGCGGCGCGCGCAGCTTGCCGGCGTCGGGCCTGGCCGGACTGCGATTTTCTGCCGCACGCGGCATGAATTTCCGTCGGCTTGGCGTCAGCCTTTATTTGCTCGTTACGCTCGCTTCCGGCCGGCATACCGTGGCCAGCAACGGTAGTGATTGCAGCCGCGCCACGCCCACGGCCAGCCCTGGCTCCCGCCGCGCCGCCCGTCGGCGCCAGGGGCAGGACGGTTCACTCCACGACCGTCTCATCGCTGCGCGTGTCGCCGCGATTGTCCACCCAGGTGATGCTGAGCTTGTCGCCGCTTTTTACGCCCTTGAGCTTGAAGCCGAATACCGGATTGCGCGAAATTGCAGTGCCGGTCTGGGCTTCGAGTACGTGCGTGCCATTGAGGGCGATGCTTATTTTCTGGATGAAGTGCGGCGCTATCGGCCGGCCGCTCTGCGCGTCCTTGCGCAAGCCGGTTTCCATGGGATGCGGCGTGAGTACGCGCAGGTCGAGCAGGTCGCCGGCCAGTCTGGCGCGTATTTTCATGGGTTCGGCCATGTTGCCCTCCGGTCAGCTGCTGCAGCCGCCCGCGATCACC
>JAEUNN010000961.1 GCA_016791085.1 Rhodocyclaceae bacterium
GAGGATGGTCAGGGTGCCGGTTGCGCCAGCGCCGCCGGGGCTTAGCGTGCCGTCGTTGCTGAAGGTGGCACCGCCCAGGTCGAGCGTGCCGCTGCCGGCCACGCTGCCGCTATTGCTGAGCGCGCCGCTCGTCAGAGTGCCGCCGCTCAGGTTCAGCGCGCCGCTGTTGTTGAGCGCACTGCCGCCGTTACTCAGGCTGGCGCCGGCCGCGATGTTGATGCTGCCAGGATTGCTGCTGAAGCCCGGTACGCTCAGGCTGCCGGACTGGACGTCCAGGCTGCCGCTGTTGGTCAGACTGGCGTTCAGGGCGAAGCTGCCGCCGCCGGTCTTGGTGAGGCTGGCGCCGGCGGCATTGGTGAGGCTCAGGCTGCCCGGGCTTGCGTTGCCATCGCCCATGCTGCCGATCTGCAGGATGAGCGTGCCGCTGTTGTTCAGGCTTTGGGTGCCGTCCAGTTCGACGCTGCCATTGACCGTAGTGGTGCCGGCATTCGCGAGGTTGCGTCCCGCCAGGGTGGGCGATCCGATGAGGCTTAGTGTCGCGCCGCTGGCGACGGTGGTGCTGCCGGCGCCACTCCACGTGCCGCCGCTCCAGGTCGAGCTTCCGCTCAGGCTCAGGTCGCCGCTGCCGGTGAGCGTGCCGCCGCTTTGATTCAGGCTAACCAAAGTCGTGGCCCCACCCAGATTGAGCGCGCCAGCACTCAAACTGACCGACGACAAGTTAGCTGACCCAGATACGGTCAGCGAACCGGCGCTGAGCGCAATCGATTCGCCACTGAACAGGCCGGCTGCGCTCTGAGCCCCACTCGACAGCGTAACCGTCGGATTGGCCGATACGCGGTCGATAATGACCGCCTCGCTGGCTAGCGGTACGTGGCCAAGACTCCAATTTCCGGCGGTTTGCCAGGTGCCGCTACTATCCGTGCGCCACTCGTTAAGCCCCGCCACATTTATGCCAAGTACAAAATTCCCGGTACCGTAAAACGGCACGTATCCGCCCGTCGCCGGAATGCTTAGCGAGCTGAATACACTCGTACCGCTACGCGACCCATATCGAATCAGTCGGAACATGTCGCCGTTGGCTGGAGTGTAGCCGGCAGCCTGAGTCACCCGCAACGCGCCGTTGAAAGTCATGCTGCCGCTTACATCCAGGGCGTCGTAATCCGCGCCGCGGTTGTTACCCGCGATATTGAATTGCAACTGCCCGGCGGACCCTTGCGACAGATTTCCATCCACCGCTGCCATTCCACTTACGGTCACAGTGCCGTTATTGGTGAGCGTCCGTTTGGTCGCGCCGGCGGTAAGATCCAGCGTTCCACTCAGAGCAATGGAACCATTGTTGGCGAATGCCGTATCCGAGGTGGACCACGAGCCACCATTCGCAATCGCTACCGCCCCACCGAGCGCATTCGAGGCAAAACCGGCGGTAGTCAGACTGCCGGAAATATTCATGACACCGGAGTTGGTCCAGGACGAACCGGTGAGACTTGCGCTCATACCAGCGGCCACATTGACCGTTCCGCTATTCGCACTCAGCCCGCTTGCCGAAATCGACCCATTGGTCACGCGCAATTCGCCGCTGTTCGCCCAGGCACTGCCATTCAGCGAGATCGAATTGCCGCTGTCGGCAATGATGGTGGCGCGGTTCTCGCCCGACCCTATGCCTATCGTGCCGGACTGGCTACCGCGCACCGTTATGCCCGAGCCCAGCGTCATGGACCCGATACTTGTGTCGCCGACGCGGTTGGTCCGGCTTGCTTCGAGCAATATCGATCCGGTTCCATCTATCGTAAATTGCGACCCCTGACCGCCGCCGGGTAAAACAAATGCCGTCCCCGACGCGCCGCCCTGCAATATGATGTGCGCACTATTGTCGAGCGTTAGCGTATTCTGCACACGCAGGCTGGAGCCCTCTCCTATCGTCAGATCACTTCCCAGCGTGACGTTATTGAACCCCCCGTAAGAAAAGGTAAATGCGCCGCCGTTGATTTCGACGCGCCCGCCCTGGATGAATCCCAGGGTGTAAAGCGAGGCATCCCCGAGCGTCAGGTTACCGAGACTGGCGTCCACGACCAAGGTGCTGCCGGTGTTTTCGACCGTGCCCACCACCGCAAGCAGCCCGTCGGTATCCGTTCGATTTACGCGCAGCGAACTGGACGGGAAGGTCCCCCCCAACCTCAATGCCCCGCTTTGCAATGCCAAGCTGCCCGTTGCGCCGAGGCTCCAGGCACCGCTCGTAGTCAAGGTTCCGCCCGCGGCGCGCAAGCTGCCCGAGTTGGTCCAGTTGGTGCCCTGGATGGTGATCGACCGGCCCGGGGTATCCGCCACTATCGTCGCGAAATTCACGCCGTTGCCGGCCGCCGCATTGCAACCCGTAGCACCACACATGAGGATGGTGCCGCTTTGCGTGCCGCGCACGGTGATTCCCGATCCCAGCGTAAT
>JAEUNN010000969.1 GCA_016791085.1 Rhodocyclaceae bacterium
GCCGGGCAGCCAGAAACAGTTCGAGCGCTATGTCGCAACCGAATTCGCTTCCATCTGCGACGGCTACCGCAGCAGCGACCTCATCGACGCCGGCTGGTTCGGACCGCCGCCCCAGCATGAGCGGCTTGCCGCGCGCGTCGGCGACTATACGCTGGTCATGCGCGACGACTGGACGCTGCGCGACGTGCTGCCGGATGAACGGCCCTACGATCTGGCGGCCGTACATGGCGGAATGTCGGATGCCGAAATGCGCGTGCCGCTGGCGGTATTCGCCTGCTGAGCGGGCCGGTGCCGGCGCGCGGCAGTTTCAGGCCGAGCGCCGCAGCGGCACTGCCGGCTCGCACAGGCGTGCCGGTTCGCCGGCCAGGCGCGGCAACAGCACGGCCAGCGACAGAATGTCGTCGCGATTGTGGCGCGCCAGCGCCGCCAGCCAGTCGGCACGGTTTTCGCCCAGCCAGCGCGTCCAGGCACGCGGGGCAAGCTGCCCGGGCAGGTCGTCGCTGCGGGCGAGGCCCAGCAGGCCGGTTTCCGCGCTTTGCAGCCGGCAGTTCGGCAATTGACCGGCCGCCGCGCGCCGCAGCGCATGCAGCAAATCCAGGTGCGGCAGTCCGGCCAGCGGATCGGGCCGGCGCGCGAGGCGGCAGCGTGTGGCGATCAGGCTGGCGTCGAAACTGCGGCCGTTGAAACTGACCAGCACGCTGTCGGCGCGTATTTCGCCGGCCAGCGCGGCGAGCAGGGCCGGTTCGGCGGCGAAGGTCGGCATCAGGTATTGCGTCAGCACGAAATTCGCGCCGCACAGCCGGCCCACCCCGAGCATGAATGCCAGCGTGCCGCTGCCGCCGGCCAGTCCGGTGGTTTCGGTATCGAAAAACAGCAGCTGTGCCGGCGCGATGCGGCGCGGCCAGCGCAGCGCCCCGGCGTGGTCCTGCGAGCAGCCGGCGAGGCGGGCCAGCGGCTGGTCGCCGTGCCGGTAGGCGAGCGGGTAGTTGCGGCGCAGGCGCACGATGCCGCCATCGATGGATTCACCGTCCAGCGCGGCGGCCAGCGACGCCGCCGGCGTGGCGCCCGGCGCGCGTTCGCGCCGCGCCCCGTGCAGGCGTTCGAGGCGCGCGATCACGGCTGCCAGCGCGCCGGCCCGGGCGGCGGCAGGCGCGGGCGTATGTTGTGGCGCGGCCGGCACGAGCCGCGCCATGCGCTCCGCGAAACTGGCGCTCACGGCAGGCGCGCCAGCAACTGCAGCACGCCCAGCGCGGCCTGTTTGGGCGTGAGGCCGCGCGCCGCGCCCAATACCGGCCCGACACAGGCCGGGCAGCCCTGGCTGCAGCCGCAATGCCGTACCAGATCGGCGGCGCGCTGCACGATCTGGCCGCGCTGGTCGAACAGCGGCGCGGCCAGGCCTATGCCGCCCGGGTAGTTGTCGTAAAGGAAGAGCGTGGGGCGGAAGCGCCGTTCGGCGCGCAGCGCCAGTTCCGATCCGTCCTCCGCGCGCAATATGCCGCGGCCTTCCGGCCCCACCACGGCCGACCAGGTGGCGGCCCCGTCGCCCACGGCACGGCCGATGTCGCGCAGTTCCGACAGGCAAAGCAGCGCCGCGATGTGGTGCAGGCTGTAGGCCGCGCCCAGAAAGCCGTCCAGCGCATCCTGGCGCGACGAAAATGCCGCGTGCAGCGCTTGTTCTTCGATTTCCCACCACAGCGCCGTGGTGTGCATTTCGTGGTCGGGCAGATGCACCGGGCCGTAACCTATGTTTTCGTGCGTGTAGTAGCGGATTTTCTTGTAGCCGGCCACGCGCCGCACGACATGCACCTCGCCGTGCGCGGCATGTCCGCCGGGGCCCCGGGCGCGCTCGAAGTCGTCGAGAATTTTCAGCCGCGTATAGTCGATCGCATCGGTGTAATAGTCGGCGCGCGTTCGCGTCACGAAGGCCTTGCGTCCGGTCCAATCCAGCTTTTCGACCTGCCAGGGGCTGGCCTGCACCATGTAGATGGCGCCTTCGTAGAGCGTGAGCGCGGCGCTCGAATAATCCACTTCGGCGATTACATCGCGCGCCCCGCCGGTGGTGTCGATAACCAGAAAATTGCCGTCCGCGACGGAACGCAAGCTCACCGCATTGGCCGGGTAGCTGTCGGCGATCCAGTGCCAGGTGTCGGCTTCGCGGTGCACCACGCCCTGGTGTTCCAGATAGCCCAGCATGGATTCCAGCTGTTCCGCGCCGAAGCGCTCGCCGCTGCGGAACGGCAGTTCGAATGCCGCGCAGCGCAAATGGTCCATCAGTATCAGCAGCTGATCCGGGTCGATGCGCGCATGTTCGGGCGAGGCGCCCAGCAGAAATTCCGGATGGCGCGCCACGAACTGGTCGAGCGGGGCGCTGGTGGCGACCAGCACGCCCAGCGCGGCGCGCTCGCGCCGGCCGGCGCGGCCCAGGCGCTGCCAGGTCGCCGCGACCGAACCGGGATAGCCGTTCAGCACGCACACGTCCAGGCTGCCGATATCCACGCCCAGTTCCAGCGCCGAGGTGCTGACCGCGCAATCCAGCCGGCCCTGGCGCAACTTGTGCTCCTTGTCGCGCCGCTCGGTGGGCAGATAGCCGCCGCGGTAAGCCGCCACACGCGCGGGCTGGCGCGGGTCGGCGTCGAAGCGGTCCTTGAGGTATTTGGTCAGCACCTCGACCTCCAGGCGCGAATTCGCGAACACCAGGGTTTTAAGTCCCAGCTGCACGGCGGCGCGCGCGATGTGCGACGACTGCGAGCGCGCCGAGGCGCGCAGGCCGAGGTCGGCATTCACGACGGGCGGATTCCAGATCATGACGGTTTTTTGCCCCTGCGGCGCGCCGCAGGCATCCACCAGGGCCACCGGCGCGCCCAGCAGGCGTTCCGCCAGTTCGCGCGGATTGGCGATGGTGGCGGAACAGAATATGAAGGTCGGCGCGGCGCCGTAAAAGGCGCACACGCGCGCCAGGCGCCGCAACAGATTGGCCATGTGGGCGCCGAACACGCCGCGATACATGTGCAGTTCGTCTATGACCACATAGCGCAGGTTTTCGAACAGCCGCGCCCATTTGGGATGGTGCGGCAGCATGCCCTGGTGCAGCATGTCGGGGTTGCTGATGACCACGTCGCCGTGGCTGCGCACCACGCGGCGCGCGTCGCCCGGCGTATCGCCGTCGAAAGTGCAGGCGCGCAGACCCAGGCCGCCGGCCCGGTTGAGTTCCAGCAGTTCGGCCAGCTGGTCCTGCGCCAGCGCCTTGGTCGGAAACAGGTAGAGCGCGCGTCCTTGGCTCAATGCAGCCGCCAGTACCGGCAGGTGGTAACACAGCGACTTGCCCGATGCGGTCGGCGTTGCCACCACCACGTGGCGGCCCGCCATGGCGTGATCCACGGCTTCGCGCTGGTGGGTGTAGAGCTGCCGTATGCCGCGCGCCGCCAATGCCGCCACGATGCGCGCGTCCAGGCCGGGCGGGAAGGCCGCGTGGCGCGCCGCGCGTGCCGGCAGCGTAAGTTCCGCGCAAATGCGCCCGGCGCCGCTGGCGTGCAGTTCGGCAAGCAGGGCCGGCATGCCGGCCGGCGCGGCACGCGGCGACGCCACATCGGCGTCGGGGCGCTGGGATTCGCCGAACAGGTCGGTCTGGTCGAGGACGGGATAGCTCATCGCGGCACTCCTGGCTAGTGGATTTCCATACAGTCTGCCGGCGTCGGGGCTCACCACGTGAGCCAGCCGCAATTATGTGGATCGGGTAGTTGCGGCGGCCCCGCGCGCGCCGCCCGTGCTTCGTGCTACGCTCGCGCGGCCTTGTTGTCTGCGGAGTTTCCGGGGATGCCCGTACTGAGCTTTAACGACGCCTGCCTGGCGTTCGGCGATGTGGCGCTGCTCGATCACGCCGGCCTGGTGCTGGAAGCCGGCGAGCGCGTGGCGCTGATCGGCCGCAACGGTGCCGGCAAAACCAGCTTGTTGCGCGTGGCGGCCGGCAGCGCCGAACTTGACGACGGCGAACTGTGGCGCGCGCCCGGCCTGCGCGTGGCCCATGTCGCGCAGGAGCCGGAATTCGCGCCCGAAGCGCGCGTGTTCGATCTGGTCGCCGAGGGGCTGGGCGATACCGCGCGGCTATTGATCGAATACCACGACCTGAGCACGCGGCTGGGCAGCGCACCCAGCACCGAAGCCGATCTGGCGCGCCTGTCCGAATTGCAGCACGCGCTCGAACACCACGACGCCTGGCGTTTCGAGTCGCGCATCGAACAGGCTTTGCAACTGCTCAAGCTCACGCCCGATGCGCGCGCCGCCAGCCTGTCCGGCGGCATGCAGAAGCGCGTGGCGCTGGCGCGCGCGCTGGTCGGTGAGCCAGATTTGCTGTTGCTGGACGAGCCGACCAATCATCTGGATCTCGACGGCATCGCCTGGCTGGAAACTTTGCTGCTGGATTTTCGCGGCGCGGTGCTGGTGATTACGCACGACCGGCGCTTCCTGGACGCGGTCGCCACGCGCGTGGTGGAACTGGACCGCGGCCGCATCGCCAGTTATCCGGGCAATTATTCGGCCTATGCCGCGCGCAAGGCCGAACAGCTTGCGGCTGAGGCGCTGGAGTCGGCGCGCGCCGACAAATTGCTGGCGCAGGAAGAAATCTGGATACGCAAGGGCGTCGAGGCGCGCCGCACGCGCGCGCAATTCCGCGTGCGGCGCCTGGACGCCTTGCGCCGCGCGCGCGAGGCGCGGCGCGAGCGCATGGGCAGCGTGCGCATGCAGCTCGACCGCGGTGACGCGTCCGGCGACATGGTGGCCGAGCTCGAACACGTCACGCGCAGGAACGGCACCACGCTGGTCGTGGAGGACTTTTCCTGCCGCATCATGCGCGGCGACAAGGTGGGCATCATAGGTCCCAACGGCGTCGGCAAAACCACGCTGATCAAACTCATACTGGGCGAACTTGCGCCCGACGCGGGCAGCGTGCGGCGCGGCAGCCGCATCGCGGTGAGCTATTTCGACCAGTTCCGCAGCGCGCTCGACCCGGAAGCCACGCTGGCCGAAATTATCAGCCCCGGCTCCGATTACGTCGAAATCGGCAAGCGGCGCCTGCACGTGATCGGCTATCTGGAGGAATTCCTGTTCCCGCCGCAGCGCGCGCGCGCCAAGGTCAAGTCGCTGTCGGGCGGCGAGCGCAACCGCCTGCTGCTGGCACGCGGGTTCGCGCGCCCGGCCAATCTGCTGGTGCTGGACGAGCCGACCAACGACCTCGACATGGAAACCCTGGAACTGCTCGAAGACTTGTTGCAGGACTTCGACGGCACGGTGTTGCTGGTGTCGCACGACCGCGCCTTTCTGGACGCCGTGGTGACGCAAACCATAGCCTGGGACGGGCGTCCCGGCGCCTGGCACGAATATGCCGGAGGCTACGAAGATTGGGCGCGCGTGGCGCGCCGCCCGGGCGCGGACGCGCCACGCGCGCCGGCGCGCCCGGCGGCGGCCGCCAAAGCCGCCCCGGCAGCCGCGCGCAAATCCGGCCTGAGCTGGAAAGAACAGCAGGAACTGGCCGCGCTGCCGGCAAAGATCGAGGCGCTCGAGACGGAACAGCAGGCGCTCGCGGCACGCCTGTCCGATCCGGCGCTATATCGCAGCGCCGCGCAGGAAGCGCAAGCCTTGACGCAGCGCCTCAAGGCGGTCGAAACCGAACTGGATGCCGGCATGGAGCGCTGGCTCGATCTGGAAAGCCGCGCGGGCTGAAGCGGCGCGCGGGCGGCACGGGCGCGGTCGCGGCGTGGCCGAGTGGCGCGGCCGGCAAGGCAGGGCATGCCGCGACGCGGGCAAAAGTGTTGCGCCCGGCACCGCCGCGCCCGCGCCAACCGCGCCATGCAGCGGGTCGGCTTGACCAGCTTGGCGGGCGTCGCGCATCATTCATGCCGGGGGCGCCAATCAGCGCAGGAGGACACATACCTGACGGCGCCGTTGGCCCGGGCAGCGGAATATGTGTGCGCAGCGCGGCCGATCGCAATACCGCGCCGCGCCCCCGGCGCAGCGGCAGCAACGCCCGGCCTTGCCGCGGCGCCCATTCCACAGGCAGGCAAGGCACGCGCTGCATGCGACATTCAGGCGTGCACCTTATGGCTAGACAATTGGCTGAAAAAATTTCGCCCGCGGCGGCGCCCGGCAGAATTGCGCTGTGGCCGCTGTTCGGCGACCTTCTGTTCATGAGCGCGACCGCCTGGGGCGGCTTTGCCGTAATGGCCGCTGCCGAGCGGCGCCTGGTGCAGCAGCGCGGCTGGCTCACGCCGGCCGCCTACGCCAATGCCATCGCGCTGGCCTGGTCCATGCCCGGCGCCGTCGGCGTGAATGCGCTCACCCGCATGGGCTATGCCTTGTGCGGCTGGCGCGGCGCGGCGGCGGCGCTGCTGGCCGCGGCGGCGCCGCCGTCGCTGTGCGTGGCGGCATTTGCGGCCGCCTATGCGTATTTCGGCGCCGGATTCAGCACCGCGCCCATCGTGGCCGGGCTCATACCGGTCATTTGCGCGTCGATCTTTTCGTCCGGCGTCAATCAGGCGCGCAGCGCCCTGACTTCGCGCCGCAGTGCCGCACTGGCCGTGGCCAGCGGGCTGGCGATCGCCTTGTTGCAACATTTGGCCGTGCCCTTGCTGAGCCTGTTGGTGTGCGCGCTGGCCGGCATCGCGGCGGACAGGAGCGGCCCGTCCGATGCCGCCGCGCCGCCGCCTGCGCGCAGCCCGGCGCCGCTGCTGTTCCTGCTGCTGGTGGCGGCGCTGTGGCTGCCGGCGGTGGAGCCGCTGCGCGCCGGATTGCTGGATTTGTTCCTGATTCTGGCGCGCCTCAGCCTGTCGTTTTTTGGCGGTGCGCTCATCATCGTGCCCATGCTGCAGGACCTGTTCGTGCGCGAATACCGCTGGCTGGACGGCACGGCTTTCGCGGCCGCCCTGGCGGCTTCGCAATCCAGCCCCGGGCCGCTGTTGTCCAGCGTGGTATTCATGGGCTACACGCTGCACGGATGGGCCGGCGCGGGCGCGGCGGCGGCCGGCGTGTTCGTTCCACCGGCGCTGGCCATCGTGGTGTGCGGGCGTATCGTGGATCAACTCATGCACCATGCGCGCATGCGCGCCGCCATGCGCGGCGTGCGCGTCGGGGTGGTCGGGCTCACGTTCGCCTCGGCCGCCGCGGTTGCCCATCACGCCAGCCGGCCGCTCTGGTCGCTCGCGATATTCGCGGTCGCGCTGGGGCTGTTGCAACATACCCGGCTGCCCATTGCGCTGCTGTTTGCGCTGGCCGGAGTACTGGGGTGGCTCAGCGCATGAATTCGCCCGCGGCGCGTCCGCTGCCTGGCCCAAGGACATGAAACATCAGGAATTGCGGCGCCTGGGCGATCGCGCTTTCGTGATCGAGTTCGGAGATGTCATAGACGAGGGCATCAATTTGCGCGTACATGCTTGTGCGCACGAACTGGAGCGCGCGCGCATCGCCGGAGTGCTGTCCATCGTGCCGACCTTCAATGCCGTGACCATACATTACGACCCGCTGCGGCTGGCGCGCCAGAGCACCCAGCGCCCGTCCGAGTTCATGTACGCGGCGCTGCTGGAAGTCGTGGCGGGCCTGCAGGACGAGGTCGTGCGGGCCGGACGCGACGTGGAAATTCCCGCCCGTTTCGGCGGCGCCGACGGACCCGACATGGCCGAGGTCGCGGAGCACGCCGGCCTCAGCCCGGCCGGCGTGATCGAACTGTATTGCGCGCAACAGTACAAGGTGTACATGATGGGTTTTGCCCCCGGCTTCGCCTATCTGGGCGGTTTGCCGACACGCCTGCACGTGCCGCGGCGCGGCACGCCGCGCATCGTGGTGCCAGCCGGCAGCGTGGCCATAGGCGGCGCCCAGACCGGGGTTTATCCCATGGATTTGCCGGGCGGCTGGAACCTCATAGGGCGCACTTCGGCGCGCCTGTTCGATGTCGCGGCCGATCCGCCCTGCCTGTTGCAGCCGGGCGACCGCGTGCGTTTCGTACCCGAGGCGGCGGCGTGAGTTTCGTGGTCGAAAAACTTGGCGGGCTGTTGCTCATGCAAGGGCGCGGGCGCTGGGAATACCAGCACCTGGGCGTACCCGTGGGCGGTCCCGTGGACCACGTGTCGGCGCGGCTCGCCAACTGGATCGTGGGCAACGAGGGCGATACCAGCCTGCTCGAAATCGGCCTGGGCGGCCTGCGCCTGCGCGTGCTGAGCGACGTGCGCGTCGCCGCCGCCGGGATAGGCGCGCAGGCCGAATTGCGCATCAACGGCAGCGCCGTGCCGCCCGGGCGCACCTTGTGGCTGGAAGCCGGCGGCATTTTCGAAGTCGGTTACCTGACGCGCGGGCGCTGGTTCTATCTGGCGACGCCGGGCGGCTTTGCCGGCGAACAATTGCTGGGCAGCGCCAGCACCTTGGCCCGTGCCGGCCTGGGGCGCAGCCTGGCGGTCGGCGACGTGCTGGAATCCACCGTGCCCGTGGCGCCGCCGCCGGGGCCGCGCTGGAAGCCGGTGCCGGGCGGTGCCCTGGCGCCGCGCGGTGCGGCGCTGCAATGGCTGCACCTGCAATTTGCCGGCGACGAGTGCATACGCGTGGTGCCGGACGAGCGCGAGGATTTCTTTTCGGACGAGGCGATCGCGGCCTTTTACGAACGCACCTGGAGCCTGTCGCCGCAAATCGACCGTATGGGCTACCGGCTGGATGGCGCGCCGCTGCCGGGCGAGCGCGGCCAGATCATTTCCGGCGGCGTCACCTTCGGCACGATACAGGTGAGCGGCGACGGCAAACCCATCATCCTGATGGCCGACCGCCAGCCCACCGGCGGCTATCCCTGCATCGCGCACGTGGCCAGCGTCGATCTGCCGCGCGTGGCGCAACTGGATTTCGGCGAGCCCATACGTTTTCAGCGCATCAGCAGCGAAGTCGCGGAAGATTTGCTGCTGGAGGCGGAAAGCTATCTCGCGCAGATGCGCGAAAGCCTGCTGCTGCAGGCCGGCGAGGAATCGTGATGCGGCGCGCGCGCGGGCTGCAGTGCAGGCGGGCGGCGCGGCCATGAATTACCTGGCGCATCTGTATCTGAGCGACGGCACGCCGGACGGCATGCTGGGCAGCCTCATGGGCGATTTCGTCAAGGGTCCGCTGGCCCAGGTCGAAAGCGACAGTTTGCGTGCGGCCATCGCGCTGCACCGCAGCGTGGACAGCTATACCGATGCGCACCCCGTGGTGCGCGCGAGCCGCGCGCGCGTCCATCCCAACTACCGGCGCACCTCCGGCATCCTCGTGGACATGTTTTACGACCATTTCCTGGCGCTGCACTGGGACGACTACAGCGACGTGGCGCTGGACGAATTCTGTGCCTGCGCCTATGCCGTGGTGCGCGCGCGGCAGGGCGACATGCCGGCCGTGATGCGCCGCGTCATGCTGGCCATGGCCGAGCACGACTGGCTGGGCGCCTACCGCGAGCCGGCCGCCGTCCTGCACGCGCTGGAGCGCATGAGTTCGCGCCTGTCGCGTCCCGAGGTGCTGCGCGGCGGCGGCGCCGAACTATTGACCCACTACGCGGAACTGGAAGCCGATTTCCGCGCGTTTTTTCCGCAGCTTGCGCGTCATGCGGCGGCTTTGCCGGGCGGCCGCGCAGCCGCCTCCTGAAGCTTGGGGGCTTGCGTATATTAGATATTGCTAATATACTGTCGGCCTGACCATCCGGCAAGCGCCGCCCCTGCGGCGCGCCTAGACATTCGGGAAATTCGCCATGGCTGCCCGCTATTCCATCCTGCGACAGGTGTTCGCCTGCGCCGCGCTGTATCTGTTGCCCGGCATGGCCGGCGCCGCCGAGCCGCTCGCCACGGGCAGCGTGGAATACCGCAACGTGGCGCTCACCTATGCCGCCGAAGGCGTGGTCGAAGCGGTCAAACAATCCACCGTGGCGGCGCAAATTTCCGGCCGCATCGTGCAGATCAATTTCGACGTGGGCGATTACGTCGAAAAAGGCGCGGTCATCCTGCGCATAGACGAGCGCGAAGCCGCCCAGGCGGTGTCCGGCACGCGCGCGCAGGTGGCCCAGGCGCAGGCCAATCTGGCGCAGGCGCGCGCCAGTTACGAGCGCACGCGGGCGCTGGTCGCGCAGAAATTCGTGAGCCAGGCGGCACTGGACAAGGCGCAGGCCGATTTCAAGGCTGCGCAGGCGCAACTGGAGGCCATGCTGGCCGGCGCCGGGCAGGCCGAAACGGTACGCGGCTTTACCGCGGTTACCGCGCCCTATGCCGGCGTGGTGGCGGCGCGGCTGGTCGAACTGGGCGAAATGGCCACGCCGGGCAAGCCGCTCATGAGCGGTTTCGACCCGCGCGAATTGCGTGTCGTGGCCAATATTCCGCAGTACATGCTGGGGCGCGTACGCAGCGGCTCGGCCGCCCGCGTCGAAATACCCAGCCTGCAGCGCTGGCTGGAAGTCAAAGAAGTCAGCGTGCTGCCGGTGTCCGACGCGCGCTTGCTCAGCACGCGCGTGCGCCTCACGCTGCCGGAAGGCGTGCGCGACGTATTTCCGGGCGTGTTTGCGCGCGCCCACTTCGTGATCGGCGAAGCACAGCGCCTGGTATTGCCGGCGTCCGCGGTGCTGCAACGCAGCGAGGTAACCGCCGCCTATGTCGTGGCGGCGGACGGCAGCATACGGCTGCGCCAGATACGCCTGGGCGAATCCGCCGGGCCGGATGGTTATGAAGTGCTGGCCGGGCTGGCGCCGGGCGAGCGCGTGGCGCTGGACCCGATAGCCGCGGGGCTGGCGCTCAAACACAAGGAGCATTGAAGCGATGGGCATTTCCGGCCGCATCGCGCGCATGTTCCAGGACGCGCAACTCACCCCGCTGATTGCGCTCACCAGCCTGCTGCTGGGCCTGTTCGCGGTACTCGTGACGCCGCGCGAAGAAGAGCCGCAAATCGACGTCACGATGGCCAATGTGTTCATACCTTTCCCGGGCGCGAGCGCGACCGATGTGGAAAACCTGGTGACCACGCCGGCCGAACAGGTGCTGTCGCAAATAACCGGCGTCGATCACATCCATTCGGTCACGCGGCCCGGCATGGCCGTGCTTACCGTGCAGTTCAAGGTGGGGCAGGACCGCACCGCCGCGCTGGTGCGTCTGCACGACACCTTGCAGTCGCACCGCGACTGGGTGTCGCCCTATCTGGGCGTGGGCGAGCCCATCGTCAAGCCGAAAGGCATAGACGACGTACCCATCGTGACGCTCACGCTATGGACGGCAGACAGCACGCGCGGGGCGTTCGAACTGCAACAGGTGGCCCATGCCGCCGAAATCGAACTGAAGCGTGTGGCCGGTACGCGCGAGGTCTATACGCTGGGCGGGCCCGACCACGTGCTGCGCGTGCTGATCGACCCCGAGCGCATGAATGCGCATGGCGTGACGGCGGAGGAGCTCAAGGCCGCGCTGCAGGTTGCCAATGCTTCGCAGCCTTCCGGCACGCTGACCGCCGACAACCGCGAAGTGCTGGTGCAGACCGGCACCTGGCTAAGTAGCGCGCGCGAGGTGCGCGAACTGGTCGTGGCGGTGCGCGACGGGCGGCCGATATTCATGTCCGACGTGGCGCGCGTGGAGGACGGCGCGGATCAGCCGGCGCGCTATGTGTGGACCGGCAGCGGTCCGGCCGGCAAGGGGCAGGGCGGCGAACATCCGGCGGTGACCATCGCGGTATCGAAAAAGGCCGGCGCAAACGCCTCCACGGTGGCCGAGCGGGTGATCGCGCGCATGCACGAACTGCAAGGCAGCGTGGTGCCCGAGGGCGTGGAAGTGCGCATCACGCGCGACTATGGCGCCACCGCCAACGACAAGGCCAGCAAACTCATGCGCAAGCTCGCGTTTGCGACGCTGTCGGTGGTGGCGCTGGTATGGCTGGCGCTGGGCCGGCGCGAAGCCGGTATCGTGGGCGCCGCCGTGGTGCTCACGCTGGCGCTCACGCTGTTCGCGTCCTGGGCCTGGGGATTTACGCTGAACCGGGTGTCGCTGTTCGCGCTGATTTTTTCCATAGGCATACTCGTGGACGACGCCATCGTGGTGGTGGAGAACATACACCGCCACCACGCCATGTCCGGCGGCCCGCTCAGGGCGCTCATTCCGCTCGCCGTGGATGAGGTCGGCGGGCCGACCATACTGGCCACCTTGACGGTGATCGCGGCGCTGTTGCCCATGGCTTTCGTGAGCGGCCTCATGGGGCCTTACATGGCGCCGATTCCGATCAACGCCAGCATGGGCATGTTGCTGTCGCTGGCGGTCGCCTTCATCGTGACGCCCTGGCTCGCGCAGCGCTTTTTGCCGGCCCACGCGCATGCCCCGGCCGCGCGCGAGGCGCGCCTGCATGCGCTGTTCGTGCGCCTGCTGGCGCCTTTCCTGCGCGGCCGCGAAGGCCGGCGCGCGCGCGCCATGCTGGGTCTGGCGGTGCTGGGCGCCATCGTCCTCGCGCTGCTGTTGCCGGCCGCGCGCCTGGTGGTGCTCAAAATGCTGCCTTTCGACAACAAGTCGGAATTCCAGGTGGTCGTGGACATGCCGGCCGGCACGCCGGTCGAGCGCACCGCGGCGGTGCTGGGCGAACTGGGCGGCTATCTGCAAACGGTGCCCGAGGTAACCGACTATCAGGCTTACGCTGGCATCAGCGCGCCCATCAATTTCAACGGTCTGGTGCGGCAATACTATTTGCGCGCCGGCGGCCAGTATGGCGACCTGCAGGTAAATCTGCTCGACAAGCACGAGCGCAAGCGCCAGAGCCATGCCATCGCCCAGGCCGTGCGGCCGCAGCTGGAACAGATCGCGGCGCGCCACGGCGCCAAACTGAAAGTGGTCGAAGTGCCGCCCGGGCCGCCCGTGCTGGCGCCCATCGTGGCGGAAATTTACGGCCCCGACGCGGCCGGGCAAATGGTGCTCGCCAAGCGCGTGCGCGACGAATTCGCGGCCACCGCCGACGTGGTCGGCATAGACGACAGCGTCGACGACGCGGCGCCGAAAATCCTGCTCAAGGTGCAGCAGAACAAGGCGGCGCTATTGGGCGTGGCGGCAGCCGACGTGGTGGCGACCATGCAGATGGGGCTGGGCGGCCTGGACGTGACGCCGCTGCACGGCACCGGCGCGAAATACCAGTTGCCGGTGCGGCTGGAATTGCCGCCGCAGGCGCAGGCCAGGCTGGACGATTTCCTCAAGCTTTCGGTGCGCGCGCGCGACGGCACGCCGGTGCGCCTGTCGGACTTGGTCGAAGTGGCCGAAGTGGCGCGCGATCGCAGCATTTACCACAAGGATTTGCTGCCCGTCGTGTATGTGGTGGGCGACATGGCCGGCAGCCTGGACAGCCCGCTCTACGGCATGTTCGCCATGCGCGGCCGCCTTGCCGCGCTGGACATTCCGCAGGGCGGAAAATTTACCGAGTACTTCACCACCCAGCCGCGCGATCCCTATGCGTCCTACGCCTGGAAATGGGACGGCGAGTGGCAGATCACCTACGAAACGTTCCGCGACATGGGCCTGGCTTACGGCGTGGGCCTCATCCTGATTTACCTGCTGGTGGTGGCGCAGTTCCGCTCTTACCTGACGCCGCTCATCATCATGGCGCCGATTCCGCTCACCATCATAGGCGTCATGCCGGGCCACGCACTGCTGGGCGCGCAATTCACCGCGACGTCCATGATAGGCATGATCGCGCTGGGCGGCATCATCGTGCGCAATTCCATACTGCTGGTGGATTTCATACGCCTGGAACAGGCGCGCGGCGCGGATTTCGAGCACGCCGTGATCGCCGCCGGCGCCGAGCGAGCCAAGCCCATATTGCTGACCGGCCTGGCCGCCATGCTGGGCGCGCTGTTCATACTGGACGACCCGATATTCAACGGCCTGGCCATCGCGCTCCTGTTCGGCATCGCGGTGTCGACCTTGCTCACGCTGGTGGTGATACCGGTGCTGTATTACGCCGCCCATTACGCGCGCCTGGACGCGGGCCGTCCTCAGCCTGTCCTTACCGAGGGAGAAAGTCATCAATGAACATGCACCGCTCTATCCGTGTGATCGCCGGAAGTTTCGTACTGCTGTCGCTGGCCCTGGGCGTGGAGGGCAGCCCGCTGTTCCTGCATCGCAACTGGCTGTGGTTCACGGCTTTCGTGGGCTTCAACCTCTTGCAAAGCGGG
>JAEUNN010000994.1 GCA_016791085.1 Rhodocyclaceae bacterium
GCGCGGGCGCAGCACGCGCGGCAGATCGAGCGTGCCGCAGGGCGGGAAACTGAGCCCGACGGCGGCCGGCATGAGCGCGCAGGTATTGGCCACGCCGGCCATTTCCAGCGCCGGTTTGGTGCCGTCCAGAAACGCATTCACACGCCGGCGTTCGGCGTCGTCGGCGCGCGCCGGATCGAGCGGCGGGTCGCAGCGCTCTTCCACGGTATCCGGCGAGCCGAATTCCCACCCGGGCAGATGGCGCGCGCTGCGCCCGGCCGCGACCACCTCGAATCCGGCCGTGCGCGCCCAGTCGATCAGTTCGCAGGCCAGCGCCGGCGCCTCGCCATAGGCCAGGGAATACACCACGCCGGCTTCGCGCGCCTTGCGTGCGAGCCACGGTCCGACCAGCGCGTCGGCCGCCGTGCTTACCATGATGACGTGCTTGCGCGCACGGAAGGCCTGCAGCGCATAGGCCACGGCCGCCACGGCATCGGCGCCGGATTCGATCACGAGTTCTATCGCCTGGGTGCGCAGGATGGATTCCCAGTCGTCCGTCACACAGGTGCTGCCGCGCCGCAGCGCGGCTTCGGGCGTCTGCGCGGTAAGTTGTTCGGCCGGCCAGCCCAGTGTCATGAGGCTGCGGCGCGCCGCTTCGGGCTCGGAGTCGCCCACGGCGACCACGTGCACGCCCGGCGATACGCGCGCCTGCGCCAGATACATGATGGTGAAGCGGCTCAGTCCGAGCAGGGCAATCCTGAGCGGACGACCTTCTTCCAGGCGCCGCAACAGCAAGCGGTGATAGTTCATGTCGACCCCGTTATTTTGATGGTTTCATGCCGGTAGGGCGTGCTTGCGCCACTATCCCGGCTTGCGCCGGCAGAAGCCGCTAGGCGCCGCATTCAGCCCTGCGCCCAGTCGCCCGCCTGCCGCAATCCATATTGCCACCGCCCGCGCCGTGCCGGCCGGCCTGCGCGGCGCGCTAGCGCATGGGCAACTGGACGAACATTTCGTCCGCCTTGACCAGACCCAGTTCATAGCGGGCGCGCTCTTCGATGGCATCGAGCCCAGTTTTGAGGTCGCGTACCTCGGCGTCGATTTCCGCGTTGCGCGCTTCCAGGGTTTGGTTCAGTTCGCGCTGCGCGGCGAGATCGCCCTCCAGTTGCTTCACCCTGAGCCAGCCGCCCTTGCCCAGCCACAATGGGTATTGCAGGACGATGACCGCCACGAGTAGCACCAGAGCCGCAAGCCGGCCGCGCATGATGTCGGAACTATTTACCCAGGTTGTAGAACGCAGTCAGCCCCGGATAGGACGCCACGTCACCCAAATCTTCTTCGATGCGCAGCAACTGGTTGTACTTGGCGATGCGGTCCGAACGCGACAGCGAGCCGGTCTTGATCTGCATGGCATTGAGGCCGACGGCGATGTCGGCGATGGTGGAATCTTCGGTTTCGCCGGAGCGGTGCGAAATGACCGCCGTGTAGGACGCGCGCTTGGCCATTTCGACCGCCGCGAAAGTTTCGCTGAGCGTGCCGATCTGATTGATCTTGATCAGGATGGAATTGGCGATGCCCTGCACGATGCCTTCGCGCAGAATTTTGGTGTTGGTCACGAACAGGTCGTCACCCACCAGTTGTACCTTGCTGGCAAGTTTGTCGCTGAGGATTTTCCAGCCGGTCCAGTCGTTCTCGGCCATGCCGTCCTCGATGGACACGATGGGAAAGCGGTCGCACAGCGTGGCCAGGTAGTCGGCGAACCCTTCCGAACTGAGCGTGAGGCCTTCGCCCGCCAAAACGTAATTGCCGTTCTTGTAAAACTCGGAACTGGCGCAATCGAGTGCCAGCAGCACGTCGCTGCCGGGTTCGTAGCCGGCCCTGGATACCGCTTCGAGTATCAGTTCCAGCGCTTCCTGGGTGCCCGACACATTGGGCGCGAAACCGCCTTCGTCCCCCACGGTGGTGGGGTAGCCGCGCTTGTCGGTAAGCTTTTTCAGGTTGTGGAACACCTCGGCACCGCAGCGCAGCGCTTCGCGAAAGCTTTGCGCTCCGACCGGCATGATCATGCATTCCTGGATATCCAGGCTGTTGTTGGCATGGGCGCCGCCGTTGATCACGTTCATCATGGGCACCGGCAGGCTCATGCGGCCGCTGCCGCCGAAATAGCGGTAGAGCGGCAGGCCGGCATCTTCGGCGGCTGCCTTGGCGACCGCCATCGACACCGCCAGCATGGCATTGGCGCCCAGGCGCGACTTGTTTTCGGTGCCGTCCAGTTCGATCAGCGTCTTGTCGACAAACGCCTGTTCTTCCGCATCCAGGCCGATCACGGCCTCGGAAATTTCGGTATTGACGTTTTCCACGGCCTGCAGCACACCTTTGCCGAGGTAGCGCTGGCCGTCGCCGTCGCGCAGCTCTATGGCTTCGCGCGAGCCGGTCGAGGCGCCGGACGGCACGGCAGCCCGGCCCATCACGCCGGACTCGAGCAGCACGTCGGCTTCCACGGTCGGGTTGCCGCGCGAATCCAGTATTTCGCGCGCGACGACATCTACGATTGCGGTCATGCCTGGTCTCCTGATGCTTTCGGTAAGAAACGGGTTTTTATTTGGAGAGGACTAGCCGCGCAGGCGGTCCTCCAGAAATTCGCTGCGCTTGACCACTGCATCCAGTTCGACCAGCTGCGCGAGCAGGTCGCGCATGAGCGGCAGCGGCCAGGCGTTGGGACCGTCGGACAGCGCGCGCGCCGGATCGGGATGGGTTTCCATGAACAGCCCGGCCACGCCCACGGCCACCGCCGCGCGCGCCAGCACCGGCACGAATTCGCGCTGGCCGCCGGATACATTGCCCTGCCCGCCCGGCAGCTGCACCGAGTGGGTGGCGTCGAACACCACCGGGCAGCCGGTATCGCGCATGATTGCCAGGCTGCGCATGTCCGACACCAGGTTGTTGTAGCCGAAACTGGCACCGCGCTCGCACACCATGATGGTGTCGGCTCCGCCATTGGCCTGTTTGGCTTTGGCAACCACGTTCTTCATGTCGGCCGGGGCCAGGAACTGGCCTTTCTTGATATTGACGGGTTTGCCGCTGGCCGCGCAGGCCTGGATGAAGTCGGTCTGGCGGCACAGGAAAGCCGGTGTCTGCAGCACGTCCACGACTTCCGCGACGGTGGCCACCTCGGCTTCGGTATGCACGTCGGTAATCACCGGCACGCCCAGTTCGCGCCGCACGTCGGCCAGTATCTGCAAGCCGCGCTCCATGCCCGGCCCGCGGTAACTGCTGCCGGAGCTGCGATTGGCCTTGTCGTAGGACGACTTGTAAATGAACGGCACGCCCAGCCCGGCGCATAGTTCCTTGAGCTGCCCGGCGGTGTCGAAAGCCAGTTCGCGCGATTCGACCACGCAGGGACCGGCGATCAGGAATAGCGGCTGTTTCAGCCCGACCTCGAATCCGCACAGTTTCATGTTCGGGTTGCCTCCAGCGCTGCGGCGATGAAGGATGCATCCATCTGATCTTTGGGCTGGGCACCCTGTTTGGTGAGCAGCAGCCCTTCCAGATTGAGCACCGGAATTTTCACGTCGTCTATCACCCGGTAGGTGACATGCGATTGCAACTCCTGCCAGCTGCGGCCGCCGGCGCGGCTCATGACATCCACGGCAAATTCGTCGTTGATGCGCACCGAATAGTGGCCGCCGGCCCCGAATACGTCGGGCGCGGCGCGCAAGCTCGCCGCCACGCCGTCGGGCAGGTGAGCCAGCGCCTCGATCCAGCGCTGCGAGTTGTCGACGGCGCTATCGACCAGCAGGTCGACATCCTCGGTAAAGCGCATGAAACCGTGCGCAGCCATGGCATAGCCGCCGATCACGACATAGCGCACGCCTTCGGCGTCGAGCAGGCGCACCAGTCCAATCAGGTCGTCCCAGGTGGCGGGACGGGCGAAACGTTTCATGCCTTGGCCTTGGTCACGACATCCACGATGGCCTCGACCTGCCACTTGAAGCGGTCCGCCTCCATGGCGGCGTGGTCGCGGTAAAAATGCACGCCTTTGGGCGCGCGCGTACGGTAGTGCGCCATATCGGTGAGCATGCGGCGCGCTTCGGCATCCGGCGGTCCGTCGCCGAGGCGGCGATTGAGCCGCAATCCGACCACCGAATGCTCTTCGTCGAGCGGCGCGCTGCGGTCGGTGAAATTGTCCGGTGCGTTCATGTTGGGTCAGGCCCTGTTTTCCGCGTTGGCCGCGCTGCGTTCGCGCGGTCTGCCGGCCTGGCGCTGCGCGATCGCCGCCTTCACATAGGCGATGAAGAGCGGATGGCCGGTACGCGGATTGGAAGTGAATTCGGGGTGGAACTGGCAGGCCACGAACCATGGATGGCCGGGCAGTTCGATCATTTCGACCAGACTGTCCAAACCTTCGCCGGAGCGGCCCGACACGCGCAGGCCATGTTCTTCGAGTTGCGGAACGTAACGATTGTTCAGTTCGTAGCGGTGGCGATGGCGTTCGACGATCTTGTCGTTGCCGTACACCTGGCGCGACAGGCTGTCGCGCGCCAGCGTGCAGGTCTGACCGCCCAGCCGCATGGTGCCGCCGAGGTCGGACTTTTCGCTACGCCGTTCGACCTGGCCTTCGCGGTCTTTCCATTCGGTAATGAGCGCCACCACCGGATAGGGCGTATCCGACGCGAATTCGGTGCTGTGCGCGCCTTCCAGTCCGGCCACATGGCGTGCAAATTCGATCACCGCGAGCTGCATGCCCAGGCATATGCCCAGATACGGCACGCCGCGCTCGCGCGCAAAGCGGATGGCGCTGATTTTGCCTTCGGTGCCGCGGCGCCCGAAGCCGCCCGGCACGAGTATGGCGTCCACGTCGTTCAGCACCGAACAGCCGTCGCGCTCGATATCTTCGGAATCGACGTAATGGATATTTACTTTCGCGCGCGTGTGTATGCCGGCGTGGTTGAGCGCTTCGGTCAGGGATTTGTAGGATTCGGTCAAATCCACATACTTGCCGACGAACGCCACATCCACCACGAGTTGCGGGTGGTCCAGCGCTTCGAGCAGTTTTTTCCAGGGCGTAAGCTCGGCGGCGCGGCGCAGGATGTCGAGCTTGTGGCACACGATTTCGTCCAGCATCTGGTCGTGCAGCAACAGCGGAATGCGGTAAATGCTGTCCGAATCGGGCACGGATATGACGGCCTCGTGCTGCACGTTGGTGAATAGCGCAATCTTGCGCCGGTCGTCCTCGGGCATGGTGCGGTCGGCGCGGCACAGCAGCACGTCGGGCTGGATGCCGATTTCGCGCAATTCCTTGACCGAATGCTGGGTAGGTTTGGTCTTGAGCTCACCGGCCGCGGCGATATAGGGCAGCAGCGTGAGGTGGATGAAACAGGTGTTGCGGCGGCCTTCCTCTATGCCCATCTGGCGTATGGCTTCCAGGAAAGGCAGCGATTCGATGTCGCCCACCGTGCCGCCCACCTCGACGATGGCGACTTCCGCGCCTTCCGCGCCGCGCTTGATGAAAGCCTTGATTTCGTCGGTGATGTGCGGAATTACCTGCACCGTCTTGCCGAGGTAGTCGCCGCGCCGCTCTTTCTTGATGACGGACTCGTAAATCTGCCCGGTCGTGAAATTGTTGCGCCGGCCCATGCGGGCGCTCGTGAAGCGCTCGTAATGGCCCAGGTCGAGATCGGTTTCGGCACCGTCTTCGGTGACGAACACCTCGCCGTGCTGGAACGGGCTCATGGTGCCCGGATCCACATTGATATAGGGATCGAGCTTGAGGTGGGTGACGCGTATCGAACGCGATTCGAGTATCGCGCCGAGGGAGGCCGCAGCGATGCCCTTGCCTAGGGACGACACCACGCCGCCCGTTACGAAAACATACTTGGTCATGCTGAGCAATGCAGCCGGAAATTCAGATGATAGCGCAAATTGCGCTCGGGCCCGCCAGGCCGGCCGTACGCAAAGTCGTCGCCATCCTATACTGTTGCGTTGCAAAAATGTAGTCCGCGGGCGCGCCGCACGGCCCGGGTGTTAAGATTTGCGGCCAAAAGCCGCGCATGCGGCTATCACATTTCCGATCCGATTTGCAGATTTCGAGCATGGCGCACAACGACAACAGCCAAAGCAATGTCTCATCCAACTTCATCCGCCAGATCGTCGATGCAGATCTGGCGGGCGGCCGTTTCGCGGGCCGGCGCTGGCGCGGCAAGCCGGGCAGCGCGGCGGACCAGGCCAGCGGGGCGCCCGATCCGGCGTCCATACGCACGCGCTTTCCGCCGGAACCGAATGGCTACCTGCATTTCGGCCACGCCAAATCGATCTGCCTGAATTTCGGCCTGGCGCGCGATTACGGCGGCGCCTGCCACATGCGCTTCGACGACACCAATCCCACCAAAGAGGAGCAGGAGTACGTCGATTCCATACTCGATGCCGTGCAGTGGCTGGGCTGGAACTGGGGGCCGCACCTCTATTTCGCGTCGGACTATTTCGGCTACCTGTACGACTTCGCCGAGCACCTGGTCGGCGCCGGCCACGCTTATGTGGATGAACTGAGCGCCGATCAGATGCGCGAATACCGCGGCACGCTCACCCTGCCCGGGCGCGACTCGCCCTGGCGCAGCCGGCCGGCGGCGGAAAGCCTGGATTTGTTGCGGCGCATGAAAGCCGGGGAATTTCCCGACGGCCAGTACGTGCTGCGCCTCAAAATAGACATGGCGTCGCCGAACATGAATTTGCGCGACCCGATCGCCTATCGCATACGCCATGCGCATCACCACCGCACCGGCGACGCCTGGTGCATCTATCCCATGTACGACTTCGCGCACGGCGTGTGCGACGCGCTCGAAAACATCACCCATTCCATCTGCACGCTGGAATTCGAGGACCACCGGCCGCTCTACGAGTGGCTCAACGAGCGCCTGGCCGAACTGGGCCTGCTGGCCCGGCCGCTGCCTCAGCAAATCGAATTCGCGCGCCTGAATCTGGAATACGTGGTGCTCTCCAAGCGCAAACTGATCCAGCTGGTCGAAGAAAAGCATGTCGATGGCTGGGATGACCCGCGCATGCCCACCATCGTGGGCGGACGCCGGCGCGGCTATACGCCGGAGGGCTTCCGAATGTTCGCCGAGCGCATAGGCGTCGCCAAAGGCAATTCCTGGATCGACTACAGCGTGCTCGAAGACTGCATGCGCGAAGATCTCAACGCACGCGCCGAGCGCCGTGTGGCGGTGCTCGATCCGCTATTGCTCATCATCGACAATTTTCCGGCCGGCCAGGTCGAACTGTGCCACGCGCCCAACCATCCGCAAAAGCCCGAACTGGGCAGCCGCGCCATGCCGTTCGCGCGCGAACTATGGGTGGAGCGCGAAGATTTCATGGAGACGCCGGTCAAGGGCTATCACCGCCTCTACCCGGGCAACAATGTGCGCCTGCGCTACGGCTTCGTGGTGCGCTGTACCGGCTGCGACAAGGATGCCGACGGCAAGGTGGTGGCCGTGCATTGCGAATATTTTCCCGACTCGCGTTCGGGCACGCCGGGTGCCGACAATTACAAGGTGAAGGGCAATCTGCACTGGGTAAGCCGCGAACACGCCTGCGCGGCGCCGGTGCGCCTGTACGACAG
>JAEUNN010001002.1 GCA_016791085.1 Rhodocyclaceae bacterium
TGAGCCAGCCGGAAATTGGAATCAGGAACAACAGCAGGTAGAGCACCACATGAACGGCTTCGGCTCCGCGCTGCTGCCACACCGGCATGCTGTCCGGCAGTGCGGGCGGCGTGTGCCCGGCGCGCCAGGCAAGCCGGACGAATGCCAGCGCAAATACCGTAACGCCGGCCCATTTGTGCCAGGAATACAGCTTGAGTTTGGTCGGGCTCAATTTCAGCCCGGTCATGTAGAGGCCCAGGCACAGCAGGCCGATTATCAGCAGGGCGATGAGCCAGTGCAGCAGGATGGCGGTGTTCGTATAACGTGCAGGCATCGCGCTCTGAATTGCGCCGGGTGGAAAAGGTTCCGTGGCCGGCGCAGCGCGTCAGCCGGGCAGGCGTTTTTCCAGTTCTGCCACGCGTGCTTCCAGCGCCTCGAGCTTTTCGCGCGTACGCGCCAGCACTTCGCGCTGTACGTCAAATTCTTCGCGCGTCACCAAATCCAGCTTGGCGAATGCGGCACCCAGCATGGCGCGCGCATTGCGCTCCAGATCTTTGGCCGGACTGGCGGCGATCAGTTCGGCGAAACGGGCATTGATTTCTTCGACGAATTTCGGACTGGCCATGGCTTCGACTCCGTTTGCGGCGCTGGCAGTCTAGCACAGGCTACTCACCTATAATCACGCACCATGCCGGTGCAAATCTGGTCGCATTCGTTGCAGTTTTGTGCGCCAAAGCGGTGCGTCGCTTGTGCCGGGCTTGCCGGTCAGGGGTCAAGACATTGATGTTGAACAGGAAAACCTTTGATTGGCATGGCGTTTGCTTCGCAGTGCGGGCGAACATTTTTAAAACCTACTCAGGAGTTCCAACATGCGCAAATCTCTGATCGCTGCTTCCGTAATGGGGCTGCTATCGCTTCCGTCGCTTCCGGTTCTGGCCGAAGACGCTCCCGCCAGTCCGCACACGCTGACCGGCAACCTCACGATTGCCAGCGACTACCGCTTCCGCGGCATCACGCAAACCTTCAAGCGTCCGGCCATCCAGGGCGGCGTCGACTATTCGCACTCCAGCGGCCTGTATCTGGGCAACTGGAACTCCAACGTCGCGCCGGAAACCGGCTTTCCCGGCGGCAACATCGAAATGGATTTTTACGGCGGCTGGAAAACCACCTTCGGTGATTTTGGCCTCGACGTCGGTTTCCTCTACTACTACTACCCGGGCAGCGAGGCCAGGCCCCTGACCGGCTTCAATATCAAGGCGGGCACCAGCCAGAATACCGGCGCGGTGGACAACAAGGAACTTTACATCGGCGGCAGCTGGAAGTGGATTTCCGTCAAGTACAGCTGGTCCATCGACGACTATTTTGCCGTGCCGGAAACCAAGAACACCGGCTATCTGGAGGTCAATGGCACCTATGACCTCGGCAACGGCTGGGGCCTGGTCGGACACATCGGCCGCCTTAACCTGAAGAATTTCGAAAGCGCCGCGGGTGATGACGGCAAGTACACCGACTGGAAGCTGGGCGTGACCAAGGACGTGGGCTCGGGCTGGACGGTCGGGGCGTTCTATGTCGATACCAACGCCAAGGGCGGCGGCACCTGCGCCAACTACGAAACCTACCACTACTGCAAAGCGGCCAATGGCAAGGAAATCGATGCCGGCAAGAGCACGGTGGTCGTAACCGTCGGCAAGACGTTCTGATCCGCCCATCCATCTGTATTCGCGCGCGGATGCGTATCAACCCCCAAAAGGAAGCATCATGAAACTGGTATCTGCCATCATCAAGCCGTTCAAGCTTGACGAGGTGCGGGAAGCGCTGGGCG
>JAEUNN010001004.1 GCA_016791085.1 Rhodocyclaceae bacterium
TCCTTGATTACGGCGGTACGGCGTTAAAAATTTCACGGCGCGCGGCCTCGCAAAAACCCTCTTGCCGGAGGTTCGATGCCCATGTATAGGGCGGTCATCCTGCAAGTCGCCGCGTCGTTTGTCACGGCAGCAATTGCCGGAATGATCGCCGGTACGTCAGGTGCGATATCAGCGGCGTTGGGAGGCGCGGCTTATTACATTCCCAATCTGCTGTTCGCGATGCGCTTGTCGGCAGCCAGCCGGCGGCGCGGCGCATCGTACCCTGCTGCATTTTTCATCGGGGAGGCGTTAAAGCTCTTCTCGGCAGTTGGAATTTTGGCGGCTATCGTCCACTTCTACAGCGCGGTCATCTGGCCGGCGCTGCTCGCCGGACTGATAGTGACCCTGCAGGCAGGTTTTTTTGCTTTTTTGAAAAAGACATAACCATGAGCGAGCACGCAGTCGAACAGGCAGCAAATCACGGCCCCACCGCGGGCGAATACATCGTTCACCACCTCACGCACTGGAACACCACCGGCCACGCCCAGGCCAAGATCGTCGATTTCAGCGTATTCAATGTGGATACGCTCATATTCTCGGTTTCGATGGGCGCGCTGGCGCTGTTCATGCTGTGGCGCGCGGCCAGCAAGGCCACTTCCGGCGTGCCGGGCCGCTTCCAGGCGGCTGTGGAGATCGTGCTGGAAATGGTCGCGGATCAGGCCAAGGGCATCATCCACAGTGCCGAATCGCGCAAGTTCATCGCGCCGCTCGCACTTACCGTGTTCGTGTGGATTTTCTTCATGAACGCGCTCGACCTGCTGCCGGTCGACCTGCTGCCGCTCATCTGGCAAACCGCTTCGGGTGACCACCACGCCTACCTGCGCATCGTGCCGACCGCCGACCTCAACGGAACGCTCGGCATGTCCATAGGCGTGCTGCTCGTGTGCCTTTATTACAACGTCAAGATCAAGGGCTTCGGCGGCTGGGTGCACGAACTGTTCTCGGCTCCGTTCGGCTCGCATCCGGTGCTCGCGCCGCTCAACTTCATGATGCAGTTGATCGAATTCGCCGCCAAAACCATTTCGCACGGCATGCGTCTGTTCGGCAACATGTATGCCGGCGAACTGGTGTTCATGCTGATTGCGCTGATGGGCGCGGCCTGGGCGGGTAGCTTCACGGGTGCCGCCCTGTGGGTGGGCCATGTGATCGCCGGCTCGATGTGGGCCATATTCCACATCCTGATCATCACGCTGCAGGCGTTCATCTTCATGATGCTGGCGCTGGTGTACACCGGCCAGGCGCACGAGGGCCATTGAGTCTCTGATTTAAACGTTGTTTGTCTTCGCCCCTGTTTTCTTAACTTTGTTGTACTTTTTCAACTAAAAGGAGTTGTCATGGAACACATTCTCGGTTTTGTTGCTCTTGCTGCCGGCCTGATCATCGGTCTGGGTGCCATCGGCGCGTGTCTCGGCATCGGCCTGATGGGCGGCAAGTACATCGAGGCGTCGGCTCGTCAGCCCGAGCTCATGAACGCCCTGCAAACCAAGATGTTCCTGCTTGCCGGCCTGATCGACGCCGCCTTCCTGATCGGTGTCGGTATCGCGATGATGTTCGCCTTCGCCAACCCGTTCAAGCTGTAAGCGGTAATCCCTGAACCTTAACTAAGAGGTTTTTACCGTGAATCTGAACGCAACGCTGTTTGCCCAGCTCGCGGTGTTCTTCATACTGGCGTGGTTCACGATGTCATTCGTGTGGCCGCCCATCGTGAAAGCACTCGACGAGCGCGCGAAAAAAATCGCCGACGGGCTCGCGGCGGCGGACAAGGCCAAGATGGATCTCGCAAACGCGGAGAAAAAAGCTGTCGACGAAATGCGCAAGGCGCGTGAATCGGCAGCCGAACTTCGCGCTGGCGCCGAGCGTCAGGCCGCGCAGCTTATCGACGAAGCCCGCAGCGAAGCGGCCCGCCTGATCGCGCAAGCGCGCGAAGCGGCCGAAGGCGAAGCTGGCGTCGCGATGCAGCGCGCCAAGGAAGCTCTGCGCGAGCAGGTCGCTGCCCTGGCTGTGTCGGGTGCCGAGCGCATCCTGCGCCGCGAAATCAATGCCCAAGTCCACGCCGAATTGCTGGCCAACCTGAACCAGGAACTCAAGTAAACGACCATGGCTGAATCTCTCACCATCGCGCGCCCCTACGCCGAAGCGGCGTTCCAGCTCGCCAAGGGGGCGAACGCGCTGGGGCCATGGTCGGACGCTCTCGCCCGTCTGGCGGCCGTCGCCGCGGATCCGCTGGTGCAAAACTGCATCGGCAATCCCAAGGTGTCTGCCGACCAACTGACGAAGCTGTTCCTGGAAGTCGCCGGTTCCGATCTGTCGACCGAACAGAAAAGTTTCATTCGTGTTCTGGTCGAAAACGATCGAGTCGGCGTACTGCCTGAAATCCGCGACCTTTACGTCGAGTTGAAAAATGCCCAGGAGGGCAGCAAGGAAGCCGTCGTCACGTCGGCTTTCCCGCTCGACGACGCCACGCTTGCCAAGCTCAAGGCCGACCTCGAAAAGCGGTTCGGTTCCACGCTGCAGGTTAGCGTCACGGTCGATCCTACCCTGATAGGCGGCGTCAAAGTCGCGGTCGGGGACGAAGTGATCGATGCATCGGTCCGCGGCAAGCTGGCTGCCATGGCCACCGCGCTCAAGAATTAGGAGTCTTAATAAATGAACCTCAATCCGTCTGAAATCAGCGACCTGATCAAGAGCCGGATCCAGAACCTGGACCTGGCGGCCCAGGCGCGCACCGAGGGCACGGTGGTTTCCGTGACCGACGGCATTTGCCGTGTGCATGGACTGGCCGACGT
>JAEUNN010000342.1 GCA_016791085.1 Rhodocyclaceae bacterium
GGTTGCGGAACGGGCGCAATTCCGGATTGGCTTCTATCATGGCCTCGATGCTGCTTTTCAGCTCGTTCAGGCGCACCCGTTCGCGCCGCTCGGCATCTTCGCGCTGTCCGGCCAGATTGACGGATTTGCGCTTGGATTCGACATCGCCGGCTTTTACCTGGCCGGAGGAGCGCGTCAGGTCCTTGCCGCCGCCCTTGATGACGCTGGACGAATCGCCCGAACCCGAACCGCCGGCCATGGCCACCTTGAGCGGGGACTGGAAAAATTCCGCGATGCCCTGCAGGTCGCCCTGCGCCGTCGAGCCCAGCAGCCACATCAGCAGGAAAAACGCCATCATCGCGGTAACGAAATCGGCATAGGCGATTTTCCAGGCGCCGCCGTGGTGACCGCCGCCGCCCTTCTTGATCTTCTTGACTACGATAGGTTGCTGGATATCGTCAGCCATGGTGCGTAGGCGGCGCTCCGCGGTTTACGTGGGAGGAGCGCGACAGCTTCATTTCTTGCGGTTCTTGATCTCGTCCTCGAGCTCCTTGAACCCGGGGCGATCGGAGGCATACAGCACCTTGCGGCCGAATTCCACGGCCACCTGCGGCGCATAGCCGTTCATGCTGGCGAGCAGCACGGCTTTCATGCACAGGTACATTTTGCTTTCTTCTTCGAGCTTGCCTTCGAGCACGGTTGCCAGCGGACCGACGAAGCCGTAGGAAAGCAAAATGCCCAGGAAGGTGCCAACCAGGGCCGCGGCGATGAGCTTGCCCAGTTCGGCCGGCGGCAGGCCCACGGATTCCATGGTGTGCACCACACCCATGACCGCCGCCACGATGCCGAATGCCGGCAGCGAATCGGCCGCGCGCGCAACCGCATGCGCCGGGGTGTGGCCTTCCTGGTGGTGCGCCTCGATTTCGGCGTCCATGAGGCTTTCGATTTCGAACGCATTGAGGTTGCCGCCCACCATCATGCGCAAGTAGTCGCACAGAAATTCCATGGCGTGGTGGTCGGCGGCCAGCGTGGGGTATTTGGAAAATATCGGGCTGGCCTCGGGGTTCTCGATGTCGCCCTCGATGGACATGAGGCCTTCCTTGCGCACCTTGGACAGGATTTCGTACAGCATCGCCAGGAGGTCGATATACAGCGCCTTGGAAAATTTCGTGCCCTTGAACACCGAAGGCAGCGCAGCGAAAGTCTGTTTCACGGCTTTCGGGCTGTTGGCGACGAAAAAGGCGCCCAGCGTGGCGCCGCCTATGGACAGCAGCTCGGTGGGCTGAATCAGCGAATGGACGTGACCGCCGGCCAGGATGAATCCGCCCAGGCAGGCGCCGACGATAACTACATAACCGATGATGACGAACATGCGGGAGGCCCGTGTCTGAATCGCGTGCGCCTGAAGTATCGACGCCTACCGGCAAAACTTGAGGCAACCACAAGGCACGCGGCACCCGGCACGCATGGGGCAGGACGGCACCGGTCGCAGGGGCGGCGCGGCCGGGATTTCGCGCCGCGCATCGCTTTGCGCGGCGTAGCGCCGTGCCGTCGCAACACAGAAAAAAAAAGCCACTGCCTTGGCAGTGGCTAAACTCACCTTGCTTTGCGCAAGGCGGGGGTCATCGTCGTCGCACCCGGCCTGACGAAGGGCCCGGTGCGTGCATTCAGGCAGACGGCGCGGCGTGTGCGTTTTCCTTGGCGCGCTTGGTTTTGCCGGCGCGCGCCGGCACGTTGCAAAGTCCGCATACGTAGTGCCGCACCGGATCGTAAGCATGTGCCACATAGCGGCCGCCGCAGCGCGTGCAGGCGGCCAGTTGCAGCAGCTTGGCGTCGAAAAAGCGCACCAGGGTCCACGCCCGCGTCAGCGTCAGTACTTCTTCGAGTTCGTTGCGTTCCACGTGTTCCCGGTACATGCGGAAGGCCTTGATGATCGCTTCGAGCTCGCTCGATTCGGCATTGCTGCGCAAAAAGCTGTAGAAGGACATGAACAGCGAGGCATGGATGTTCGGCTGCCAGCTCATGAACCAGTCGGTCGAAAACGGCAGCATGCCCTTGGGCGGCGACACGCCCTTGACTTCCTTGTACAGCTTGAGGAGGCGTTCGCGCGACACATGCGTTTCCGCTTCCAGCATTTGCAGCCGGGCACCCAACTCTATCATTTCAACGGCGAGCTGGATTTCCCTGGCTTCCGTCAGCACGCTCTTGTTGCGCATTTGCCCGCCCCGTCCGTTGGTTGTAGGTTGCGTCAGGCCAAAGTTTCCAGCGGCTTGGACGCGGCAATGATGGTGGCGTGGAGGCGCCCGACGCCATTGCCGTGCTCATGGTTGGACAGCAGGCCCACCAGCACGCGGTCGTCGAAGCGGAAGCGCGCGAGCAGCAGGTCCGCGCCGGCCATGCGGAGCAACTGGCTGGGGGTAAGGTTTTCGATCAGTTGCGCCACGTCGGCGCTGATACCCAGACGGAACATCGCGGCAGCACGGTCCTCGCGCAGCATGTGCTGGGCAAGCATGAGGTAGGAAAGGTTGAGTTCCTTGATCTCGTTGTGGATGTCAGCGCTGGCCATGATGTTCTCCGTTTGGTCATCGCAGCCTAGATCGGCTGCGTCATGGTTGTATTCTGGGCGAACGCCGCGCCGGCCGAAATCAGGCGAACTCGGTAAATCTTGTAATCACGCGCGCCCTGGGGCGTGTAGGAAGAATTCCTACTTCGCCGTCGAAACGGCCGACAGCCGATTTACGGCCATCCGCGCAAAAGCTTGAGGGGGATTTCCGCAGCCGTTCAGTTCGGCTTTTTCTGCACGCATTCGACGCGATTGCGACCGCGCTGTTTGGCCACATAGACCGCCTGGTCGGCGCGTTTGATGAGCGCGTCGTAATCGGGCATGTCGGCCTCGCGCACCGCCACGCCTACGCTGATGCTGCCCTTGAGCTGCAGCATGCCGGCCATGATGGGCATGGTTTCGACTGCACGCCGCACGCGCTCGCCGCAGGCCAGTGCTTGTTCCAGCCCGGTGTCGGGGCAAATCACCAGAAATTCGTCGCCACCGGTACGGCATACCACGTCCTGCGCCCGCAGCCCGCGCTTGAGTGCCTGCGCGGCCTGGCGCAGCACGGCATCGCCCACGTCGTGGCCATAGGTGTCGTTGATCTGTTTGAAGCCGTCCAGATCTATCATCATGCAGCACAGCGGGCGCTGGCTGCGCGTGGTGGCCGCCCATTCCTGGCTGATGCGGTCCATGGCGTAGCGGCGGTTGGGAAAGCCGGTCAGCGCGTCGGTCAGCGCGACTTCCTGCAGGCGCCGGTTGGTAACCGCCAGTTCGGCCGCAAAATGGCGGATTTCCTCGCGGTCGCGTTCGATTTCCTGCTGCATGCGTATCACCCGCTGGCCGGCACGTATGCGCGCCGCCAGCACACGCGGCTTGAACGGCTTGGCGATGAAATCGTCAACACCGGCTTCGAACGCTTCGACCAGTCTGTCGTCGTCTTCCAGGCTGGTCAGGATGATGATGTAGATGCTGCGCCCGACACGGGTTTCGCGCAGCGCGCGGGTAAGCTCTATGCCGTCCATGGCGGGCATGAGCCAATCTATGATCATGAGCTGGGGCTGGATTTCCAGCGCGATTTCCAGCCCGGCGCGGCCATCCGGCGCAAGTTGCACTTCGTGGCCGGCTTTTTCCAGCACGGCCTTGAGCGTCGCGCGCAGGGTGGGATCGTCATCGACCACCACGATGCGCAGCGGGTTGCGATCATTGCGTCCGACCGCAACGTCGGCCGGCAGCGCGATCTGTTCGGCGGCAAGCTGTGCGCGTTGCACCAGGCTGTCGAATGCCGGCATGCTCTGCGTGCGCAAGGCGAGCATTTTCGACCACTCGTTCCAGTCCGCCACGACTTTGTCGGCAATGGTGACCAGCGCTTCGTGCTCCACGCCCAGGCGCGTGCCCAGTTCCAGCGCGCGCTGCATGAGCGCGTCGCGCTGGGGTTCGCTGCCCATGCAGATCGCAGCCAGCTGGCGTGCCAGCGCCAGCGACAGGGTGAGCTGGAATTGCCGTGTTCCTTCCGGAAAGCCGGCCCGTTCGGGCAATTCGTGGTGCAGCACGGAATCGGTGAATACGCGCGGTATGCCCCAGTCTCCCAGCATGGCGGCGGACAGTTCCGGCCCGGTTACCCCGAAGCGGCGCTGCTCAATGCTGGCGCGATCGGCTCCGTGGTCGGCGCGGTAATCGCGCAGGGCGCGCGAATATTCGTCGGGATACAGGGTGGCCAGGGCCAGTTCGCCGATGCGCGCCAGCAGTCCCACGCAAAACGTTTCTTCGACCCCGGCTGCGCGCACGCGCACGGCAAGCGCCTGCATGGCGATTGCGCAAACGATGGAGCCGGACCAGTGGGCTTCGTAATCGAATTCCGCGCACTTGCCCTGACCGTAATGCGACAGCAGCGAAAACCCGAGCGCCAGATTGCGCACCGCCGGCACGCCCAGCACGATGAGCGCATCCTGCACCGAGGCCACCGGGCGCCGGCTGTGCTGCACCAGGCCATTGGCTGCGCGCACGAGTCGGGCCACGAATGCCGGATCGGACTTGATCACGCGCGCCAGTTCGCCCGTTGAAATGTCGTCGCGCTGGGTCAGGCGGATGATGGAAAGTGCCACGCCTTTCGGCGAAGGCAACTCGCCCGTTGCTTTGAGCTGTTCGAATTTGCTGATATCGATCGGACTCATGACCGGCATTGAATCTCTTTCTCGTCGTGGTTCTCGACCACCAGGTACGGCAAGGTCGTGCTATTTCGCTTATCGGCGTTGCACCAGCAAGCTTTAGCGGTCCGGCGCCGGCGCGCCGGCCGGCAGGTGAAAATGCGAATCTTGTGCTTGCTGGCAGTTTAACAGACGGCCGCCGGCGACAGGCCTTGCCGCCGCACCGGTGTGGCAAGGCACACAGCAGCGGACGGCGATGCCGGCGGTACAATGCGGCGTTCCGCGGTTTTCGACTCCGGGCGGGCAGACCCCGCCACGCGCACCATGAATTTTTGCAGCAACTGTGGTCACCCGGTAAGTTTGCAGGTGCCTCCCGGCGACACCCTGCCGCGCCACGTTTGCCCCGAGTGCGGCAGCATCCATTACCAGAATCCGAAAATCATTGTCGGTGCGCTGGCCGAGTGGGAGCGGCGCGTGCTCATGTGCCGCCGCGCGATCGAACCGCGTTACGGTCTATGGACCTTGCCGGCCGGTTTCATGGAGTGTGGCGAGGACAGCCTGCAGGGTGCGCTGCGCGAAACGCTGGAAGAGGCCGGCGCGCGCATCGAAATTCTGGGCCTGTACAGCGTCATCAACATTACCTACGTCGATCAGATCTACCTGATATACCGCGCGCGCCTGTTGGACCTGGATTTTGCGGCCGGTGAGGAATCGCTGGAAGTGGCGCTGGTCGACGAAGCCGACATACCCTGGACGGCGCTCGCATTCCGCACCGTGGACCTGACCTTGCGCGCCTATTTCCGCGACCGCCGCGCAGGACGTTTCGAACTGTTCGAAGCCACGCTGGACACCCGCCACGCCGCGCCGCGCCAGTTGGTGGTGCCGCCCGCAGGGGCCTGACGCGCACGTCTGCGCGCGCGTCAGGCGCCCAGCGTGAAGGTGAATAGCGCGCCCCTGCCAAGCTGGCCTTCCGCGCTAACGCGGCCGCCGTGCAGGCGCACGATGCGTTGCACGATGGCGAGGCCTATCCCGGTACCTTCATAGTCCTTGGAATTGTGCAGGCGCTGGAACGGCCCGAACATGCGCCCCGCATAAGCCATGTCGAACCCCGCGCCATTGTCGCGCACCTTGAAGTAGCGCACGCCGTCGCGCTCTTCGCTGGTGAAGGCGATTTCCGCGGCGGCGCATTCGCGCGTGAATTTCCAGGCATTGCGCAGCAGGTTTTCCAGCAACACGCGCACCAGTCCGGAGTCGGCGTCCACCCACATGTCGGCCTGTATGGTCCAGCTCACCTTGCGGTCCGGCTCGGCGGCGCGCAATTCCTGCAGGATTTCTTCCGCCACCGCGCTCAGGCTAACCAGGGTCGTGCGCACTTCCTTGCGCGACACGCGCGACAGTTCGAGCAGATCGTCGATCAGTTCGCCCATGCGCTGGCTGTTGCGGCGTATGCGCTGCAGGTAGTTCTTGGCGGCGTCGTCGAGCGACTCGTCGTAGTCCTCGATGAGCACGCGCGAAAAGCCGTCGAGCGCGCGCAGCGGCGCCCGCAGATCGTGCGACACCGAATAGCTGAATGCCTCCAGCTCGCTATTGGCCGCTTCGAGCTGGGCGGTGCGCGCCCGCACGCGCGATTCGAGTTCGCTGTTGAGGCGCTGGATTTCTTCCATCTGTTTGCGCCGTATGCGTTCCGACTGTTTCAGGTGGGTGATGTCGCGGCCT
>JAEUNN010001012.1 GCA_016791085.1 Rhodocyclaceae bacterium
TGGATGCCGCGCCCGGCCCCGCCGGTGGCGCCGATCTGCTCGCCGTGCTGCAAACGGCCGGCGCCAGCTTCCGCCTGGCTGGCGCGGACGGTCCGCCGCTGCAACTGCAGGCCCTGCCGTATGGCGTCGACTGATGCGGGCCGCCCGGGCCGATAAATCGCCGCACCGGCGGCTGCGCACCGATGCAAATTGACTATTACATCTATTACCGCCTGGCCCAACCCGAGCGCTGTGCCGAATTTGGCGCCGCGCTGGCGCTCATGCAGGCGTCCTTGCACGCCGCAACGGGCGTGGCGGGGCGCTACCGGCGCCGCGTCGACGATGCCGGCACCTGGATGGAAATTTACGAAGGCGTGGCCGATCCGCGCAGCTTCGAAGTCGAATTGGGTCTGCAGGTGCAGAGCCACGACCTGTACGCTTACCTCGTGCCCGGTTCGGCGCGCCATATGGAGCGCTTCCGCATTCCGGGTTGAAACGGCCGGCGCAAGCATGCTCAAAGCCCGTCAGTCAGCCCCCACCGGGCAGCCCGTGCGGCGCTGTCTGGCCCTCCACTGCGTTCCAGACTGCGCCTGACCTCGCATATGTGCCTCCTGTTCATGGCCTTGCGCGCCCACCCCGACTATCCATTGGTCGTGGCGGCAAACCGCGACGAATTTTATGCACGCCCCACCCGGCCTTCGGAGTTCTGGGTTGATCATCCGGAATTGCTGGCCGGGCGCGACCTGCAAAGCGGCGGCACCTGGATGGGCATTACGCGCGGCGGACGCTTTGCCGCACTGACCAATCATCGCGATCCCGCGCGCGTGCGGCCTTCAGCGCCTTCGCGCGGCGCGCTGGTCGCAGATTATCTGAGCGGGCACGACGCGCCCATCGATTACCAGAACAAACTTGCGGCCAGCGCCGCGGCGCATAACGCCTACAACCTGCTCTACGGAAGTGCCGTACAGATGCGTTATTTCGCCAATACCGGCGCGCCGCCGCACGAACTTGCGGCGGGCGTTTATGGATTGTCGAACGACATGCTGGATACGCCCTGGCCCAAGGTGGTCAAGGGCAAGTCTCGGCTGGCGCAGGCACTGCATGCTTTGCCGTCGACCGAAGCCATGTTCGAGCTATTGCGTGACGATCACATCGCGCCGGACGAACATTTGCCGCGCACTGGCGTAAGCCTCGACTGGGAGCGTTTGTTGTCGGCAGCTTTCGTACAAAGCCCGGACTATGGCACGCGATCCTGCACGGTATTGCTGGTCGCGGCGGACGGCAGGGTCAGTTGGGAAGAGCGCCGTTTTGGCCCGGCGGCGCAGCCGGACGGGACGAGCTGCGTAAGTTTCAGCCTGGCGCCAGGAAGTCTGGCAGCACGACAGCCGGTGCGTGGGAACGATACCTGAGCGGCCGTCCGGGCGGTATGCGTGACCTCCGATTGACGCCACCTTTCTAGACGCCCAAAGCTTTTGCCTGGCCTGGCCGCCGCGCCTGGCAGGCCGGTCTTGCGCAACCTTCGCGCTTGGTTGCCGGCGATGCGCCTGGACCGAGCCACGGCCAAGCCATTTACTGCGCACGGTTACGGCGCCATGCAAAACGCAAATCAGGAGCCTAGCGGGGCCTACAGGCAGGCGAGCCTTTGGCTAATCCTGGGGCCCGCCTTGCAAACGGCGGCGCCGGCCTTCCAACCACGCAGCGCTCGAGCCTGCGACGATTGAGAACCAACCGGCGTCCTCCACAATACCTGACACTGCAAATAACGCTAGTGCTGTACGGCTGATCTGGTCGGTCCACCTAAGCCGGCGACCAGAATTCCGCACCGTCTTGCCAAATCAGGCCGCCGCTTCCAGACTAGGTTCGGCACTTGCGGTTTGGCGGGCAAGCGCGCCGCCACGGCCCTTGGGCTTATTCAGCGTGCCGTCTGCGATAAGCGCGTTTTTGACTTCTTCAAAACAATCTGCATCGACGCCGTCGAAAGTACCGCCGGCGGCTTCAATGAATTTGGCCTGCAAGGACTGGGCGCTGACGGCTTTGCCGTCTTCGGGCAACAGAGTCAGCATGATGTTACGTGCGGCCATATCCCAGCACAGAGTGACAGAGCCGCCACGGCCGCGCCCGCGCACCAGCACGCCTTCTTTGATCATTGCCTCGCTGGTGCGCAGGAAATCGTCCTGCGTTACACGCAGCTTCTGGCGGCGCATGCTGTCA
>JAEUNN010001013.1 GCA_016791085.1 Rhodocyclaceae bacterium
TCGGGCCTATCCGGCCAATTACGCGATCGGGAATTTCGACCACGATACGGGCGAGTACAACATCACTCCGCAAAACGCATTGGGTCATAGCGGTGGTGTCGCGGTGTTCGAGGGCGTCGTGATAGGCGTGCTGTCGCGCCGTATGAAAGGTGATCCGCTATGCCGGGCCGTCGCGACGCATCTTTTCGTGGGTTGGCTGCGTGATTTGCTCGGCGACGATTTTGTGCTGCCGCCGGGTGATAGTGGTCGTAGCTCAGAGCCGCCGGGCGAGGCATACCGCAATTTCGTCGAAAAGCTGCGCGTGAACATGCAGCGCATGCTTGCCGACGCCGTGCAGGCCGGCATCGGCATCAACTGGCATGCCGATCCTCTCGTGGGCTTCGATCTTTCGCGCCCCGAGGCCGAAATCACGCGCTTGATGGACGACCTCACGACCGCGACTCGAAAGGCGGCTCCAGCTTGGCCGCGCGCGGACCACATTCGTTTGTCCATGGTCAAGCGGCATTGCCGCGAATTGATGAGCGAGCTATGCAAGCTGGCCGTCAATCCGGCGAATACACGGGCGCAGTCCTTGTTGGCCGGCGCCAAGGCAGTCGGGGCGCTGGAAATAGCGTGTCGTTTCGGCGGAACCGGCGACATCGTCTATTGCGCGCTCGCGGATCTAACTCACGAACTGGAGAAAAAAGCCAAGCGCGCTGACGTCGCGGCACGCAATGCGCTGCACGTCGAAGACTTGTTGGCGGAATCCCCGGGGCTGGAAGCGCGGCAGACAGTGCTGCGCAAGCTATGGGCGCGATTGTGGCCCGGCGATGACATTCCGGCGCGTATCGACGACGCGAATTACGGATTGCTCAAAGCGCGCATGGCGCGTGTCGGGCGCCAGGATAAGCGCCGCTTTTTTCTGACTGTCCCGAAATCCGCAGGCGTGCCTGCGGCCGGTGATTTCGACCCGCTCGCGGCCGATTTGCAGATGGCGATCGTGATGCGCGTCGAAGGCGAGTGCGCGGACCTCATGATCGACGAATGCGTGCTGATCGACGCCGTGCTGGGCTACCTGGAACTGCTGGAGACCGCCTGATGACCGACATCCCCGACTACCCGGTCGGTACACCCATACCTCTGCCGGCCTGCGGCACCTGGCCCGAATCCGTGCATGTGTTCGACGCCAAAACGGTGGCTGCGCTGCGCGCCGCCGAAGCCGCGGGCAGGCCGCTACTGATGCGCGGCGAACCCGGCACCGGCAAAAGCCAGACCGCGCGCGCGGCGGCGGCCTGGGCCAAGCGGCTATTCCTGTCCGTGGTGATCGACGGCCGTACCGAAGCGCAGGACTTGCTGTGGCGCTACGACGCCGTGGCGCGCCTGTCGGACGCGCAATTGCAGGCGCACGGCGCGCGCGACGCCTACCACTATCTAAGCCCGGGGCCGCTCTGGTGGGCTTACCACTGGGAAGGCGCGCACAAACAATGGGAACCGCGCAAACAGGGCGAAGTGCCCGAAGCGCCGCCCGACTGGCAGGAACAGCAGGGTACCGTGCTGCTCATGGACGAAATCGACAAGGCCGACCCCGACCTGCCCAACGCATTTCTGGAACTGCTGGCCAATCGCGCTTTCACGGTGCCCTACCTGGGCCAGAAGGTCGTAAGCGGCGCGCGCGCGCCGCTGGTGGTCATCACCACCAATGAAGAACGCGAACTGCCCAACGCATTTTTGCGCCGCTGCATGGTGCTGACTTTGAGCCTTCCGGCCGACCTGAAACCCTGGCTGGTGCGCATGGCGACCATACATCTGGAACGGCAGGAAGCCCTCAAGCCGCGCATATTCCCCGAACTGCTGGGCAAAGCCGCCGACCTGCTGATAGCCGAACGCACGGAACTTGAACGCGAGCAGGTCTATGCACCGGGACTGGCCGAATACCTGGACCTCGCCCACGCGCTCGCGCGCCTGGGCAAAACCGAAAAGCAACAGGAAAATTTGCTGCAAGAGGTCGCCGGTTTCGCGCTGCGCAAGTCCGCGCCAGACAAATTGCGATAGGCGGGCGCCGAAAATGCGCTGGTCCGCCCTGGGCTATGCCCACCTGCTGGACATGTTCGCGACCTTGCCGCGCGAACAATGGCAGGCCGCCGCGGACGCCGCCGGCTTTGTCGCGCGGCTGCCATCGCCGCAGCGGGAGCCGGAAAAGCCCGTGCCGGAAACACGGCGCGACGCCCCGCCCCCCGCCTCCGAAGCCCCGCGCGCAGCCGCGCCCTACCAGCCCTCGGATCTGCCGGATTTACCCTTCTGGCGCGTAAATTCCCGCCACCCGGTGGCCCCGGACGAATGGCCGGACCAGGCGCCGGAGTGGCTGCGCGCGGCCCGGCCCTGGGACGAACTGCCGCAAAGCGCGCCGGACGCAGCGATTCCTGCGCTTGCCGAACTGGCACCGCCCGCGCGCCAGGCGCGCTTTTTGCGCCAGCAACTGGCGCTGGACGCGGGCGCGCGCGACATCGACTTCATGCGTCTGTGCCGCCATCTTGCCGAACGCCGCGTTCCGCAGTACCTGCCGCGGCGTACCTGCCGCATATGGCCTGCGCGCGTGCAACTGGTCATGGACATTTGCCCGCCTCTACGCCCGTTCAGGGGCGACTTCGCGTGCTGGAAGCTTCGCCTGCAACGCATATTCGGCAAACGCCTGGTCGTGCTGATCGCGCGCAGCGGCTACCCGGCGGAACTGGAAATGGCCGCCACCGGTGCCCCGGCCGTGGTGCGCATGGACCAAAGTGCCGTCGTCGTGCTGAGCGACGCCGGCATGTACGCGCCGCAAAGCCCGCGCCATCGCGCCTGGCTCGCGTTCGGCGCGCGCTGCGCGGCGGCCGGCCAGCGTCCATTGTTGCTCGCGCCCTGCCCGGAGCAACTTTGTTCGGAAGATATAACCGCGCTGTTTCGCTGCGTGCCGCTGGAGCGCGGCGCCAAATTGCAGCCCAAACGGGGCGGCGTCCCGGCCCGCGCGGGCGCTGTGCCCGGACCCGATGCGGCGACCGACCTGTTGCTCGCCGCGCTGTTGCCGGGCGCGCGCACGGAAATGCCGCTATTGCGCGAACTGCGCCTCGCGCTGGCCGCACAGGGCACCGACATAGGCAGCGAATATGCAGTGTGGAACCACCCCGGTGTGTGTTCCGACGAACTGGCCTGCGCGCTGCGGCCGGAACAGCGACCCGAGGCGCGGCGCACTTTCGAATCCATGCCCGCCGCCACCCGCGCGCAATTGGTGGAACTGCGCGCAGCCGGCAACCGCCACCTGTCGCCCTTCATCGAAATGGAAGAGGCACTTTGCGCGGCGGACCTGGGCTGTATTGCCCAGGATGCGCCGCGCCTGCGCGCCGCCCGCGCGCAGATAAATCGCTATGCGGCGAGCCTCTATCATGACGTGGCGCCGCAAATGAACCGCAGCTTGCGTGGTGCGATTACTGCGCTGGCAAGGCGCCGGCCCGAGGCGCTGGCGCAGCACCCGCAACTTGCCGCAGCCTGGGGGCTCGCGCATCGCGAACAACTCGCGCAAGGCCGCGTGCCGCCACTGCCCAAAGGATTGGGCCTGCCGCAACTGGCATGGCTTGTGGGTGGTAGCGATGCCCCGCGCGCGCTCGCGCTCGCGCAGGTGGGCGACCAACTAGGCCTGCATGCCGCGGACGCGCCCGACAAGCCGCGTGCCACGCTGTATGAATTCGAGGCTGCCGGGCAACACTGGCAGGTGGAAGGGCGGCCGCGTGCCGGCCAGGCCGCGGTACCCACCGTGCTGGCATTGGGCGAGTCTTTGTGTGCCCCGCCAGAGCGTGTGCTGCGCCTCACGGTGGGCCAGGTCCGGCTCGAAATCGAACCCATACGGCGCCCGGCCTGGGCGGCCGGTCTGGGGCAAGACCGCGAGGGCCTGTACGCCGAGCTTGCCGACGGCCGCAAACTGTACTGGGTGCCCGCACAAACGCTCTACGCTGTCGCGGGTTCATCCCCCGAACAACGCCTGGCGTTTTCG
>JAEUNN010001051.1 GCA_016791085.1 Rhodocyclaceae bacterium
CCAGTCTCCTCCGGTTGCGAGAGGACCCAGTCGCCCACGCGGATGTCTTCGATGCGTTTCAACCCGTCGCGCGTGTGTACAAGCGTGCCTGCCACGAAGCAGCCACCTGGCTCCGTCACGCTGCGCACCGCCCGCAATTCCTCGCTCGCATCGGCAATCATCTGCCGGTACATGGTATTGCCGGCATAGCCCTTGGTACGCGCGAAGCGCATTTCTTCGAACGTGCGCTCCGGCATGATCATACTTAGCTGCGCCGCCGCATTGGCGTCGTCCATGGCGTTGCGCGCGATGGCCGTCAGGTCATTTTTCAACTGCAACGCCTGCCTTGCATGTTCGTAGAGTGAAGCGTCGCGATTCAACATGGATTCCAGGCCCTCTGACATTGCATGCTGCCAATCCAGCGCTTCCTGCACCGTCAAGCTCGCCGTTGCGGGCAGTTCGATTCGTTTGCCGCCCGCCGTCAGCAATTCGCCGCCGGCATGGTTGAGTATGCCGCCGCCGGTGCTGTCCGCGAGAGAACTCATCAATCGTGCGGATTTCGGATTGACAATAGGTTGCACAATTTTGTAGCGCAGCGGATTTAGGCTGTTCGGGCTATTTGCCAGCACTTTGTAGTTGCTGCGCAATTGGCTGCTCATTACCGAGCCGATCCAGCCTAGCCCGGCTCCCAAAGCCGTGGCAACCGTCAGTTGCGTGAACTTGTTGCCGAGATATGCGGCATTTATCTTGCCTGGGTCGGTAAGTTCATAGCTAAGCACTTCGCCTTCCGCCTGGATCAGCGTGACCAGCCCCGCGTCGGCTGCGGCCCCGGCGGCGGCACCCCAGGCACCGGCGCCAACAGAAACCGGGGTCAGAGTGAGGTATTGTTGCCACCGGCGGAAAAAGTGACCGTCTCGGAGCAAGCGTGCATTTGGAATTTACCTCGCTCTGACCCCAATTCCCCGCAAAAGAGCCCCTCCAATTCCCTCGAAATTCGGCCAGAAACTGGCGTAACCCACTCGGAATTCAAAAGAGCCTATCAGGTTCGGGTAGAACACCATCGCCATTCGAAAGTTCTATCCTTTCGTCGCAGTTTGTATTGTGAACCCAGACCCCATGCGGATGGACGTAGTACGTGTGAAAATCTTCCACCTCGATGTTGTACACCGTCACCGCCAAATATGGATTTTCGCTATTCTCGATTTCTGGGTCGAGATACAAATACTGTTCAGTCGGATCATCAAATTGCATGCACTCTTCGTAATTAAAACACCCGCCCCACGCCCCCTCGTCGTCGCGACTCAATGCCGACCGCCAACCGACACCTGGCAACTTTGTGCGATAAATTTGCTGACACCTATTAACCTCTACAGCCCCACCATTTATCGATCTTATCTCATCATCTGGATTTAGACAGTCGCCCCGAGTCCACCCAACGCCCTCGACCCAAAACGGGTGGTTCGGCGTCCCGGCGACACGATAGATGCCGCCGTCTTCGGCACCCCACCACAAGAAAGCAGCGATTACCCTATTGGTATGCACAAACGTCTTGACAACCCTCTTATACTCTGCCCCTCCACTCCCGTCTTCCGGGCTAGACAATACGTAGTCCCCAATTTTTATCTGTTCTATCGGTCTAAGTCCTTCGCGGGTGTGGACCAGCGTGCGCTTAACGAGACATCCGCCGGTTTTGTCCGGGTAACGAATTTTGTCGCGTTCCCGGCTGATGCTGTTTACCACGTCCTCGAACACGTCAGATCCTTATAGACGCCGGTTTTGAATTGCGTCGTTGACGAAACTTTCGAACGTACCAATCGGGTAACGGCTCGCAAATTCGCTGGCCATGTCGGTTTCACTGAGCGCCTTCTTCGCCGCTTCGAATTGCATTTGGCGCAGTTTGTAGGCGGTACGCGCTTTCAACTGCGGGGACATGCTTGCGTCTTTGAGCACTTTTCCTATATTTACGGCCTGCTCGCGATACCACTGTGCTGCTGCGCTCATGCTCATCGAGCTCTCCTTGGGCGTTGTGAACACCAGCTTTCCTTCCACTAACACTTCCATTCTGCCACGTATCGTGACCGCACCGGAATCGGCAACCTGTATTTTCCGCACGGAAATTTCTGGTGTCGCAAATTCCCGGCCCAGCGGATTGGCTCCCGTCGGGGCCACCTTGACCACTTTGGCCGTTTTCACACCAAGCCCAGCTTCCTGAAAAGCCCGCTCAGCACTTCCGGCGCTACCGTCAATGCAGCGCCCGCCACTGTGCCCACTGCCCCGGTAGTCAGCACTTTCACGAGGTCGATGTTTTCCTCGCCGTCCTTGCCGTTGGTCAAACTGTAGATATCGGCAAGCCCCGCTTCGATCATCGTTTCCACGGTCATCCCGGCTACGGCACCGCCGGCCGCGTTCGCCAATACCTTGCCCCATATCGTGGTGGCGCGGGAGGCGAAATTCGATACCATGTGCCCGGAGGAAAACCCGACCTCGGTTGCGTAGGCGGTAGCCATCGCGTCGGTAAAGTTGGCTTGCGTCAGTTCCTGATAGCTCAATATCCCTTCGTTGTACTTCTGCAGGCGTTCCTAATACCGCCCCATGTATCCCCCCCGTTATCAGCATATCGAAACCGCCCTTGAGAATTTTGGCCACCAGTCCGTCGTCGGGATTGTTCCAGTAGCTCGGTATCTGGATCAAGGGCGGTTCGATCGTGTCCTCTTGGATTACGGGCACGGGGACCGTCGCATCTGCAAGATCGACAAGCGGCCCCTTTGGCGAGAACGCCGACATCCCCCAAAGCCAAAGGAAATCATCCCCGGACGAGGGGTGATCGTAACGCGCCGCGGTGACCTCCGGAATCTGTGTGCCGTAACCGCCGGCCTGCATGTTGCGGTCGATCGGGACGCTGCCGGGCGGACGGCCGAGCAATTGCGATGCGATTTTTGCCACCGCTGTATTGGCATTGATCGCGGCCTGTACGAGATTTGCCGCGTTCCACGTGAACAGGGACTGGGTCATCGGGGCGAACATGTCGTAGTTCGGTGCGTAATTCCATGCGAACGCGTACAGGGTGCTGTCGTTGCCCAGGCCTATGGGCAATTGGGGTTGCAGCAGAAAATCCCTTCTTGAATGCGCGCGAATAGCGCGCCGGATTGAAAGTAGTCCTCGCCGAGCCCCGGGTCCGTATCGACACCAACCACTTGGAATGCGTACAGCCCAGCATTACCATGGGCAGGAAGGCGGGGAGGTTTTGCCGGACTGAAGTGGGCGCGCGCCATGTCGCCATTCTGCTAAGCCTGATCGCTACCTGCCGGTTGCATGAGGTCGATCCCTACGACTATCTGCTTCATGTGCTGACCGGCTTGCAATCCGTCCGCCGGCGCGGGTCGCCGACCTCACGCCCAGGCTGCGCAAACAGCAGGTCGCGGCAAATCCCCTGCGCTTGGACTTGTATTACTTCGGACGGGCGGCGCTAGGGGCCGCGTAGTTACCCATCGCGACGGTACCGTGCGCGCTTGCACGCGCGCCTGCGACGGGCTGAACTTTCCCCGAACTTGTCCGGCAGCAAGTCCTCGCCGGCCGCTGCGTAGTTAAAACGCGGCGGATGGCATCCCCAAGGCCCGCCCCCAACCGGTGCCATTGGCCCCCAAGCAGGACGCGATCAAGCGCGCAGCGATGCTTTGCGACGCGCCCAGTAACGCGTTTCACCGAGTACAGGCAAAACCTGCCGTCAAGCGAAAGGTCAATGCCGGGTGGTCTGCCGCCGTCCCATCCGCGCCCTGCCACGGCGCATCCCAAGCTGATTCTTTACCGCCGCTGCACTCGCTTTGGCTAGGAAGGATCCAGGCTGCCGACGGCGGCGTCTGGCCACCGCGCAGGGGCCGCGATCCGGTCGCGGACCGGCACGCATAACCCCCTCTGTCCGGCCTACAAGAATTTTCGTATAGTCATTATAAATTGGCTATTTTTGAGCTCGCCGCACAATTGCCTGATCCACTCCAAGTAGTTAAAACCAAACGCTTTTGTGGTAGAATTACAGATACGGCATGCAAGCCTGCAGACCGCCAAAAACTAAGCAAAAAGGAGCTTTAATGACTGTCAAACCAGAGCAACTTGAAGGCATGATGGGATCGATCTTCGCACAGATTCAGAGGGCCACCTGTCCGCCGCCCGACCCCGTGTGGGTGGCAAAGTACAATGCCTACCTGGACCGCGATTGCGAAGCCAATCCGGAAGTGGCCATGCTTACGTTTTCGCAGTACCAAGCCTACCTTCGCGAACACGCGGCCCAGCCTCCCGCCGAAGCTCCCGACCAGGCTTAGGCTGCCATCTAAAGCGTGCCGGCAAACCACACCGCGGTGTCCCGATGTCCTTCGGCTCGGGGCACTTGCAGGCGGTGATGCCGGCCCATTTTCCCCACAGTCTCGCCCACGGCAGCGTTGAAATCCCGGCCGGTCCGTCGGGCCGGTTTCCGGGCGCAAGGCCCGACTGCCCGGCTTAGCCCTGGAAACTGCGGCGCCACGTCGCACACCCTTGTTTTACCCGGCAAGCGGAAGTAGTCAGCCGCGTTCCCTTCCAATGTGCTCGAACCTCTAGACCCGATGCCGGCGACAGATACCAAATTTGTCGCCGGCAGCCGGCCAGGCGCAATCTGCAA
>JAEUNN010001108.1 GCA_016791085.1 Rhodocyclaceae bacterium
CGCGCCAGCAACGAGCGCAAGCCATGGTCGCCGGCGTTGCTCATCGATCTTTTCCTTCCCGATCGTCCTTGTCGCGCTTGGACGGTAACGTAACCCAGACGATGATGGACAGCAGCACCAGCGCCACTCCGGCTTCGAGAAATACGACCCACATAAGTCATCCAGTGTGAAGCGGCGGCGCCCGCGGCGCCGGTCCCGCCGGACGGACTATACTGCCGCCCTTTGCGCGCGGAACTGTAAACGAATCCATGACTATGCGCCAAATTCCTTGCTATCTGCTGTGCGCGCTGGCGTTGGCGGCGTGCACGACGGGCGGTCCGCCGGCGCCGCAAGAGGCGCCGCGCCCGGCGCAGTGTCCGCCTTGTCCGGGGGCGCAGGTGCAGCCGCCGACGGCGGCGCCACCGCTGCGGCGGGTGAGTTGGGACGATCTGCCCGGCTGGGGCGAGGACGATCCGGCGCCCGCGCTGGAGGCCTTCATTGCGTCCTGCCGCGCGCTGGCGCGCAAGCCCGACTGGACCGCCGCCTGCACCGAAGCTGAACTGCACCGCGGCGGCCCGCGCACCGAACTGGCGCAATTTTTCATGACGCGCTTCGAGCCGTTTCAGGTGGTCAATCCGGATGCCAGCACCGAGGGGCTCATCACCGGCTATTACGAGCCCTTGTTGCGCGCCGACCGCAAGGCCGGCGGCGCTTACCGCTATCCGATTTACGGCGTGCCGGACGATCTGATCGTGGTGGATCTGGCCGAGGTGCACCCGGAACTGAAATCCATGCGGCTGCGCGGCAGGTTGCAAGGGCGCCGTCTGGTCCCGTATTTCACACGCGCCGAAATTGCCGCGCAGCCCGACAAATATGCCCAGAGCGCGCTGTTCTGGGCCGAGGACGCGATGGACGTGGTATTCCTGCAGGTGCAGGGTTCGGGCCGTGTCGAACTGCCCGACGGCAGCCGCGTGCGCGTGGGCTATGCCGACCAGAACGGCATGCCCTATGCGTCGATAGGGCGCTGGCTCATCGATCAGGGCGAAATGCGTGCGGACGCGGTATCCATGCAGGGCATACGCGAGTGGGCGCGTGCCAATCCGAACCGCCTGCCGGATTTGCTCAAGGCCGATCCCAGTTTCGTGTTTTTTCGCGTCCTGAGCGGCCTGCGCGACGATGAAGGTCCGCCCGGTGCGCTGGGTGTACCGCTTACCGCGGGGCGCAGCGTGGCGGTCGATGCGCGCACCATACCGCTGGGGGCCATGGTGTGGCTGGATGCGCCCGGCCCCGGCAACGAAGGGCGTTTGCGGCGCCTCATGGCTGCGCAGGATACCGGCGGCGCGATACGCGGGGCGGTGCGTGCAGATTATTACTGGGGCACCGGCGCCGCCGCCGGCGCCCAGGCCGGCCGCATGAAAAGCCGCGGCCGCCTGTGGGTGCTGTTACCGGTGGGCAGAGCGCAAGGTCAGGAAGGCAAATGAGCGCGGCCGGGCTGGCTGCGGCCGCGCGCCCGGCGGCCGCCCGGTGTGCTCATAGAGCCA
>JAEUNN010001129.1 GCA_016791085.1 Rhodocyclaceae bacterium
GGCACCTGTTCGCTCTGGTCCGGATGGACGATGAACACGATTTCGTAGTGTCGCATGCAAACTCCTTGTGGATAGTGAACATAAGCCCCCCGGCATGCGATTCCGGTGGAGCAAGGAAAGCCCGCTAGTATAGCGAATCGACCGCCGCTACGGCAAGCCGGCGTTCAAGCCGCGGCGAACTTCAGCTGCAGACTGCCCACGCCTTCGATGGCGGCGTCGAGGCTGTCGCCCGGCCGCACCGCGGCCACGCCGGCCGGCGTGCCGGTAAATATCAGGTCGCCGGCATGCAGTTCGAACAGCTGCGAAAGCTGTGCGATGAGCGCCGGCACGGGCCATATCATTTGCGCGAGGTCGCCGTTCTGGCGCAAGCCGCCATTCACGCGCAGGCTGATCGTGCCGCGCGCCGGGTGGCCGCAGTCCGCCACGGGCCGGATGGTGCCCACCGGGGCGCTGCGGTCGAAAGACTTGCCGACTTCCCACGGATTGGCCTTGGCCTTGGCGGCGGCCTGCAGGTCGCGCCGCGTCAGATCGATTCCCACCGCATAGCCGAACACGTGCTCGAGCGCGGCCTCGGGCGCGATGCGGAAACCGTCGCGGCCTATCGCCACGACCAGTTCCACCTCGTGATGCAGATCGCCGGTGGCACAGGGGAAAACTATCGTGCCGCCGTCCGCCACCACCGCGTCGGCCGGTTTGGCGAATATGACCGGCGCTTCGGGCAGCGCGGCATGACCCATTTCTTTCACGTGGTCGGCGTAGTTGCGGCCTATGCACCACACCCGGCGCAGCGGAAAGCGGAGCGGACTTCCCGCAACGGACAAACTCGGTATCAACGGGGCAAAAACGTATTCCATCGCGTCAGGGCTTTATTGATTCGGGAAGGATGGCCGGAACCGGTCCGGGCCGGCCGCGCGCCGCGCCCGGGGCTGCGAAAAACCCGGCTTTGCCACGCAGCGGCAGCGCTGACATCCCCCGGGCGGACCCGATGCGAGAGGCCGGACCGGACATTTTTGGCGGCGCAGGCGTGAAATTCTAGCATCTGCCTGAAATTCGGCCGTTTGCGGCGCTACAGGATTCGGGCGCTCGGCCGATACAACTGACTAACCGCCCGCATGGGCATATTTGAGCGGACACCTTCCATGGCCAAATTGCGCAAACGATTGATACTCACCCCCCTTGCGATGCTGCTGGGCGCGGCTTTCGCCACCCCGGCACAGGCCTTGGGACTGGGCAATATCGAGGTGCATTCGCGCATAGGCGAACCGCTCATGGCCACCGTCACGCTGTCCATGCAGGCCGAGGAAATTGTCGGCGCACAGTGCTTCAAGGTGGTGCCGCCGGCCCAGATCAACGAAGACATACCCTGGTTGCCGCGCGCGCGCGTCGCGCTGGACGGCAAGCAGCTCATCATTCGCGGCAGCGGCCGCATCAATGACCCGGTCGTGGCGCTGGCGCTGCGCGTGGGATGCAATTACGACGTGACGCGCGAGTACGCGCTTTTGCTGCAGCCGCCCGAACCCGGCGTGGTGGTGGCGACCGAAGAGGGCGCCGCCGCCGACACGCCGGTTGCCGCTCCCCCCAAGCGCCCGGCACGCGCGGTCGTAACGAGGCGGCCCAGCGCCGCGCCCGGCGACGGCGGCGCGAGCGCTGCGCTGAGCGGGGATGCCGGTACGCCCTTGGCCGATGCGCAGAAGCCCGCCAAAAGCCCGGCCGCCGGCGCAGCCGATCGCATCGTCGTGCATGGCGGCGCGGAAACGCCACGCGCACGCGCATCCAATCTGAACGCGCGCGAACAGGCATTGGCCGAACGCGAACGGCGTCTCACCGCCGCGCTCGATGACCAGGTGGCCGCGCAACTCGAAATCGCCGACAAGATCGGCAAACTGGAACGTGTGCTGGTCGAAATGCAGGACCGCGCGCAGCGCCTGGATGTCGAAATCGCGGCACGCCAGGCGGTACTCAAGGAAATGCTGGGCAACGAACAGCGCAACCTGCAGGAAGCCGCGCAGGCGCGCAGCACCTGGGGCATGTGGGCCCTGGCCGGCACGCCGGCGGTGGCCATGCTGGGCTTTTTGGGATGGCGCAGCGTCAGGCGCCGCGGTGAGCGCGAATTGCCACCGGCCGGCCTTTCCATGCCGCCGGAAGCGGACAGGGATGAGCCGGAAACCGAGCGCCCCGTGCCGCAGGCCAAAAAGCGCCCGTTGCCCGAGCAGGCGGCCCCGGCAGCCGCGGCGGCACGGCCCGACAGTTCTTACGGCCGGCTGGACAGCAGCGAATCGACCATACGCATGCAGGCGCCGCTCGCGCCGCCCCAAGGCGCTTACGCGGACCGGACCCCGGCCGCACCGGCGCCGGCCGCACCGGCGCCCGCCGCATTTGCGCCGCCGCCGGACGACGACATTCCATTCACGATAGGGCCGGTCGGCCGCAGCCGGGCCGCCACCACGGTACGCCAGCCGCCGGTCAAACCGGCCGTGGATTGGGAGTCGCACACCCACGTGATCGATGACACGCCGCGCGCGCACGACGTGCTGGACATAGATATCGATACGCCGCAGCACGACCGCTCCGACGTCGAATTCGTGATCGAATCGATGAACAGCGATCCGCACGCCCGGCTCGACATCCAGCTCGACGAGGAGGTTACGGCCGCCAACGACGAGAACGATTCGGTGCTGGAACTCGCCGAAATCATGCTGTCGTTCGGGCGCACCAAGGGCGCCGCCGAGGTGCTGGCCGAATACGTGTACAAAAATCCCAAGCGCGACGTGCGACCCTGGATCAAGCTGCTAGAGGTGTACCAGCGCGCATCCATGCAGAAAGAGTATGAAGAACTGGGCCCGCTGCTGCAGCGCGCGTTCAACGTGCACATTCCGTCCTGGTTCGAATACCTGCTCGAAGTGGACGACGCTTCCATCGAGGACTACCCGCACATCATGCGCACGCTCACGGCCTGCTGGGGAACGCCCGAAGCCGACGCCTACCTGCGCCGGCTGCTGGGGGAAAATCGCGGCGGAACGCGGCGCGGATTCCCGGTCGCGGTGGTGGCGGACATACTGCTGCTGATCGACGTGCTGGCCCTCGAACTGGCCGACACCAATCCGGATCAGGATCTGTCGCTGGCGGCCTGATCCGGCGCCAGCACCCCCGGCGAACGGCCGCGCGCGCGGCCGTTTTCATTGGCACCGAAAACGATGCGAGGCGCGCCCCAAGCCGGCCACGCGCGGCATCGGCGCGCAGGCTCGCAGCGCGAAACCTGCCGGCCGGAATGCCGGCGCCACGCGCGAAAACCCGCTCAGCGCTCGAAGGTGGCGCTCAACTGACG
>JAEUNN010001159.1 GCA_016791085.1 Rhodocyclaceae bacterium
CCGGGCCGCCCGCGAACGCCGCCGCCTTGCGCGCCATTTTGTCCTTGAACCGGTCGGTTTCGATCAGGAAACGTTCGTGCCGGCCCTTGCCTATCAATTCCTGGTTGTCGTAGGCCTCGACCTCGAAACACAGGCGCCGGCCGTCCACTTCGGTCAGGCGTGCCTTCGCGACCACTTCCAGGCCCACCGGCGTACCGGCACAGTGATTCACGTCTATGTGCGTGCCGACCGACTGCACGCGCGGCCAGTCGATGTACGGCTTGATCGCCATGAGGCAGGCCCATTCGAGCATGCCTACGTAAAAGCCGGTCGCAAACACCTCCGGCATGGCCAGAAAATCCGGCGACTCGGGATATAACGCCGGCACGGTTTTGGCATCGCTCACGCGGAAACGCAATTCGTACGTGATGCCGGCCTGCAGTTTTTCGTTCATGGACATCCTCCCTGATTCGTATCGTGGTACCGCACGGCTGCTGCTGCCGCCGCGGCGCACCCCGCGCGCGACGAAATTTCACCACGCCGGCTGCAGGGTTTCAGGCCAAACACCTGTAGTGGCGCCAAGTGCCGGCCGGCGGGCAGTCTAGCAGCCTGGCAGCGGGCGCGGAACAGGCACGAAGCCAGGCTGCGCCCGGATTGGACGCATCCGTGCGCATGCGCGCGGGTGCCGGCCGTACGCGCTGCCACCCCGGCCAGAACCCAAGCCCTGGCCTGATCTATGTTTGAAACGTCATCCTGCCGAATACCGGAGATCGCGCACATGTACACCCAGGCCATGGACATACCGGACCCCGCGCAGCCGGCCCCTGCCACGCCCGACCTTGCCGACCCGGCGCAACTGGCACGCTTCGAAGCCGTGCTGAGCGGAGGCGGCCGCATCGAAGCACAGGACTGGATGCCCGCGGCCTACCGCAAAACCTTGTTGCGCCAGATCAGCCAGCACGCGCACAGTGAAATCGTGGGCATGCTGCCCGAGGGCAACTGGATTTCGCGCGCGCCCAGCCTCAAGCGCAAAGCCATACTGATCGCCAAGGTGCAGGACGAAGGCGGCCACGGCCTCTATCTTTACGGCGCGGCGGAAACCCTGGGTGCGCGGCGCGCCGACCTGATAGACGCGCTGCTGGCCGGGCGCGCCAAATACAGTTCGATATTCAACTATCCGACCCTCGGCTGGGCCGACGTAGGGGTGATAGGCTGGCTGGTCGATGGCGCCGCCATCATGAACCAAATCCCCCTGTGCCGCTGTTCTTACGGCCCCTACGCGCGCGCCATGATACGTATCTGCAAGGAAGAATCTTTCCATCAGCGGCAGGGCTACGAGGCGCTCCTGGTCATGATGCGCGGCACCGGGGCGCAGCGGCGCATGGTGCAGGACGCCGTGGATCGCTGGTGGTGGAAATGCCTGGCCATGTTCGGTCCGCCCGACGCCGACAGCGAACATGGCGCGCAAAGCATGCGCTGGGGCATCAAGCGCATGGGCAATGACGAACTGCGGCAAAAATTCATAGACGCCACCGTGCCGCAGGCGCAAATACTGGGCGTCACCCTGCCCGATCCCCAGCTCAAATGGAACGACGAACGCGGCCACTACGACCACGGCCCCATCGACTGGGAAGAATTTCGCAGCACGCTGGCCGGCGACGGCCCCTGCAATCGGGAACGCATCGCCACGCGCGCGGAAGCGCACGAAAATGGCCGCTGGGTGCGCGAGGCGGCGCTGGCCCATGCGCGCAAACAACAGCAGCGCGCCCAGGGAGCCGGCACATGAGCACTCCGGCGCTCAAGGACTGGCCGCTGTGGGAAGTTTTCGTGCGCAGCAAACAGGGGCTGGAGCACAAACATTGCGGCAGCCTGCACGCCGCCGACGCGGCACAGGCCCTGCGCCTCGCACGCGATGTCTACACCCGGCGGCAGGAAGGCGTGAGCATTTGGGTCGTGCCGTCGGCTGCCATCACGGCCAGCAATCCCGACGACAAAGCCGAACTGTTCGACCCCGCGGCCGACAAAATTTACCGCCACCCGAGTTTTTACGACCTGCCCGACGACCTGGGGAATATGTGACCCCGCCCTGCCCGCACGGACGCCGCCCCACACGCATACGCCATCGCGCCGGGCGGCGCGCGAGCGCATCGCCATGAACGCTCCGACCGACTATCTGTTGCAACTGGCCGACACCGCGCTGGTACTCGCCCAGCGCAACGCCGAATGGTGCGGACATGGCCCGGTACTCGAAGAAGATTTGGCCATGGCCAATATCAGTCTCGATCTGATCGGCCAGGCCCGCTACCTGTACCAGTACGCCGCCGCCGGACTGGGTGGCGATGCCAGCGAAGACCGCCTGGCGTATTTTCGCGATGCCAACGAATATCGCTGCCTCACGCTGGTGGAACTGCCCAACCACGGCCCGCGCTCGGGCGGCGCGGCGTGCGCGCCCGACTATGCGACCACCATCGTGCGCAATTTTCTTCACGCGGCGCTCATGGCCTTGCTGTGGGCCGAACTGCAACATAGTTCCGACACGCAACTGGCCGCGATCGCCGCGCGCTCGGTCAAGGAGGCGCGCTATCACCTGCGCCATTGCGGCGACTGGCTGCTGCGCTTCGGCGACGGTACCGCGGAATCGCATGCCCGCGCGCAGGCCGCGCTGGACCATCTGTGGCCCTACACGCAGGAATTCTGGACGCCCAGCCCGGCCGAACTTGCCGCCTGCGCCCATGCCGGCGCTCCGCATCCGGCGTCGCTCCACGCAGCCTGGGACAACCGCGTGGATGCGGCCATCGCCGCGGCGACGCTACAGCGCCCGCCAAATTGCGGCTTCCTCTGTCGCGGCAAATTCGGCCAGCATTCGGAACATTTGAGTTATTTGCTCGCGGAAATGCAGGTGGTCGCGCGCGCGCATCCGGACGCCGTGTGGTGAACCCCATGGACGAACTTGTCGCGCGCGCGCGGGCCGCGCTGGAACTTGTGACGGACCCGGAAATCCCGCAACTCAATTTGCGCGAACTGGGCGTGCTGCGCGACGTTCGAGCCAGCGCGGAGGGCCTGGAAATCGTGCTCACCCCCACCTACAGCGGCTGCCCCGCGCTGGACCAGATCGAACAGGAGGTGCGTGCAAAAATGGCCGAACTGGGCCTGCCCGCGCGCATCACGCGGCAGCTTGTGCCGGCCTGGAGCAGCGACTGGCTGGGCGCGGATGCCCGCGCCAAATTGCGCGCCGCCGGCATCGCACCGCCGCAGCCGGCGGCAGGCGGCGCGGTCGTGCATTTCACCGCGCCGCGCCAAGCGCCCCTGCCCTGCCCGCGCTGCGGCTCCGGCCGCACCGAAACCATCGCGCCGTTCGGCTCCACGGCATGCAAGGCGCTGCACCGGTGCCTGGATTGCGGCGAGCCGTTCGACTATTTCAAGCCATATTGAGCAGGGCCGGGGAGCAGGACGTGGGCGCCGCGCAATTTCACGGACTTGCCATCCTGCGCGTAAGTCCCGAAGCCGCAGGTGCCGTGGCCGTCACGTTCGCCATACCGGAAGCACTGCGCGCAAGCTTCGCGTTCGAACCCGGGCAATACCTGACTTTGCGCGCCAATATCGACGGCGCGGACATCCGGCGCAACTATTCCATCTGCAGCCCGCGCAGCCGCTACGATCGCAACGGCGAAATCGAAATCGGCATACGCCCGGTGGCCGGCGGGATATTTTCCAACTGGGCCGCGCGCACCCTCAAGGCCGGGCAGCGGCTGCAGGTACTGCCGCCGGACGGAAAATTCGTCGTGACCCGGCCGCGCGCGCTGCACCGCGTGGGATTTGCGGCCGGCTCGGGCATCACGCCCATCCTGTCCATCATCGCCTCCACGCTGGAACG
>JAEUNN010001161.1 GCA_016791085.1 Rhodocyclaceae bacterium
GATAGGGCCGCCAGCGGCTGGTTCAGTTCGTGCGTGATGCCGGCCGACATTTGCCCCAGCACGGCCATTTTGCCGGCCTGCACCAAATCTTCTTCGGCGCGCTTGCGGTCGGCCATTTCGCGCTGCACGCTTTGCAGGGCCTGCTCGAGGTCGGCCGTGCGTTCGACCACCTTGCGTTCGAGTTCGTCATGCGCGCGCTGCAGCGCGGCGCGCGCCGCCAGTTGCTGGCGTATCGCGCGCCGGCGCTGCAACAGATACAAAACCAGCAGCATCAGGAACGCCGCCACCAGTGCCGCACCGGCCGCGGCATTGCGGCTCGCCGCCTGCAGCGCGCGGGTTTCCGAGAACAGCAGCAATTGCCAGTCGGAGCCCGGCAGTTGCCGCGCCAGCGCCAGATAGCGCGGATGCGCGCCGGTCTGGGCGCCATCCGGGCTGGTGCGGTCACGCCCTTCGAGCAGGCGCGCGCCGTCCGGCAACTGTTCGATTTCAGCCAGTGCCAGCGGTGCCAGATTGACGCCTTCGTATTGCCGCGTGGCTTCTATGCGGCGCGCGGTTTCCGGCGCCAGCGCGCGCAGCGGGTGGAATTTCCAGGCCGGCACGGAACTCAGGATGACGATGCCATTGGCGTCGGCGACCAACACCGCGTCCTGCGCGCCGGCCCACTTGCGCTCCAGTCCGTCCAGGCTGATTTTCAGCGTCGCCACGCCGAGGCGGCGGCCGTCCGCGTCGAGCGCGCGCGCGAGGTAATAGCCGGGCCGTCCGCTGGTCGTGCCTATGCCATAGAAGCGCCCGCTGCCGTGCGCCAGCGCATCCTGAAAATACGGCCGGAACGACAGGTCCATGCCGACGAAACTGCGCTCGTCCTGCCAGTTGCTGGCCGCAACCGCCACGCCGCGCGCGTCGAGCAGGTAAAACACGTCGGCTTCGGCACGCGCGCAAACGCGCTCCAGATAGGCGTTCACGGCCCCGCGCAGGCGCGCATCGGCGGGTTGGCGCAAAAGTGCGGCGGCGTCCGGATTAAGTTCCAGCAGCGTGGGCAGATAGTCGTACTTGCGCAGTTCGGCATCCAGGCTGGCGGCATAGATGTCGAGCCGGCGCTGGGCGTTGTCGGACAGGCGGGCGAGGCCCTGGGTCTGGCTCCACAGCCAGCCCAGCGCGGCAGCAGCGGCAAGTACCGCCGCCACCAGCAGCCAGGTCCCCAGACGGCGCAGCCTGCGCTGCCGGCTGTGCGCCGCCGGGGCCAGCATCGCGCCGGTTCAGTGCAGCTTCACGCGCGGCGTGGTGCGCCGCGTGATGAGCCGCGCCAGCGTGTCGAGTGCGGTTTTCCAGTAGCCGTGCAGCGCCACCTGGTGCATCTGGTACAGCGACAGATACATGATGCGGGCGAACAGGCCCTCCATCCAGATATTGCCGCCGATCAGACCGCCCATGAGGTTGCCCACGGTGGAATATTCGCCCAGCGACACCAGCGAGCCGAAGTCGCGGTAGTGCCAATCCTTGAGTGACTTGCCGGCCAGACGGCGGTTGATCTGCTTGACCAGATGCGATGCCTGCTGGTGCGCGGCCTGTGCGCGCGGCGGCGCGAGCGCGCCTTCCTTGCCCAGCCAGGGCGCGGCGGCACAGTCGCCCAGCGCGAATATGTTTTCGTCGCGCGTGGTTTGCAGCGTGGGGTGCACGACCAGCTGGTTCAGGCGGTTGCTTTCCAGCCCGCCGATCTCCTTGAGGAATTCCGGCGCCTTCACGCCGGCTGCCCACACCACCAGTTCGGCCGGCAGAAATTCGCCCGACGCGAGTTGTACGCCGTTGGCTTCGACCGCGGCCACGCGCGCGCCCGCGCGCACTTCGACGCCGCGCTGGACCAGCAATTTCTGCGCCGAACTGGACAGCCGTTCCGGCAATGCCGGCAGGATACGGTCGGCGGCCTCGATCAGCACGATTTTCATGTCGCGCTCGGGGTCGATACTGTCCAGGTTGTACGACACCAGGGTGCGCGTCGTATTGTGCAATTCCGCGGCCAGTTCCACGCCGGTCGCACCGGCGCCTATGATGGCCACCTTGAGCTGTTCCGGCCGCCGCTCTTCGTGCTGCGCATGGGCGCGGATAAAGGCGTTAACGAGGCGGCGGTTGAACTGGTCGGCCTGTTGCGGCGTTTCCAGCGCGATGGCGTGGTCCTTCACGCCCGGCGTGCCGAAATCGTTGGTCAGACTGCCGATCGCGATGATCAGCGTGTCATAGGCGATGGAACGCAGCGGCGTGACTTCCTCGCCGGTTTCCGCGATATACGGCGCCACGATGACTTCGCGCCGCGCGCGGTCCAGCCCTATCATTTCGCCCATGCGGTAGCGGAAGCCATGCCAGCGCGACTGCGCCATGTAGCTTACGTCATGCACGTGCAAATCCATGCTGCCGGCCGCAATTTCGTGCAGGTGCGGCTTCCAGAAATGCGTGCGGGCCTTGTCGATCAGTATGACGTCGGCTTTGCCCTTGCGGCCTAGCGTGTCACCCAGACGGGTGGCCAGTTCGAGGCCGCCGGCGCCACCGCCGACGATCACGATCTGGTGCCGTTCCGAAAGCCGGCGCGGCGGTGGTGCCTGGCGCGGCGGCAGACGCTCTGCGTCATTTGCCGCCGCACCCGTCGCGGCCCTTTCGGGCGCGCGCGTGCTGTGCTGTTCCATGATTTATCCTTTAAGTTCGATGAGAATATTTCAACTAACTTCGATCATATAGAAATAAGCTCATAAAAACAACACCTTGTGGTTTTTGTGCAACGCACCATTCTTCCCTGGGACCGGCTCCGCTCAGGCCGCCCGCGGTGCCATGTGCTCCTCCTTGGCATCGAGCACCAGTTCGGGCTCTTCGGCCTCTTCCACGGTTTCGTTATTCAGGTGGGCCTGCAGGCGCGCATCGTCAACTTCCTTGCACCACTTGCCGACCACCACCGTGGCGATGCCATTGCCGATCAGGTTGGTGAGCGCGCGCGCTTCCGACATGAAACGGTCTATGCCCAGTATGAGTGCCAGTCCCGCCACCGGCACGCCGCCCACCGCCGACAGCGTGGCCGCCAGCACGATGAAGCCGCTGCCGGTAATGCCGGCCGCGCCTTTCGAGGTGAGCAACAACACCGCCAGCAGCGTTAGTTGCTGGGTCAGGGTCATGGGCGTATTGGTGGCCTGGGCGATAAATACCGCGGCCATGGTCAGGTAAATCGAGGTGCCGTCCAGGTTGAACGAATAGCCGGTCGGGATGACCAGGCCCACCACCGATTTGCGCACACCGAGGTTTTCCATCTTGGCCATCATGCGCGGCAGTACCGACTCGGACGAGGAGGTACCCAGCACGATGAACAGTTCTTCCTTGATGTACTTGATGAACTTCCAGACCGAAAAGCCGTGCAGTCTGGCGATCAGGCCGAGCACGACGAATATGAAAATCAGGCAGGTGGCATAGAACACGCCCATGAGCTTGGCCAGTTGCGCGAGCGATCCCACGCCGTGCTTGCCGATCGTGAAGGCCATCGCGCCGAATGCACCGATGGGCGCCACTTTCATGATGAAACCCACGATCTGGAACAGCACGTGCGACAGCTTTTCGATGAAATCGAACACCAGCGTGCCGCGCCCGCCGAACTTGTGCAGCGCGAAGCCGAACATGACCGAGAACATCAGCACCTGCAGGATTTCACCCTTGGCGAACGCATCGACGACGGTGGTCGGGATGATGGCCATGAGGAATTCCGTCGTGGTCTGCATTTTGCCCGGACCCGTATAGGCCGCTATGCCCTTGGTATCGAGCGTGGCGACGTCCACGTTCATGCCGGCGCCGGGCTGCACGATATTCACGATGACCAGCCCGACTATCAGGGCCAGCGTGCTGACGACTTCGAAGTACAGCAGCGCCAGGCCGCCGGTCTTGCCGACCTTCTTCATGTCCTCCATGCCGGCGATGCCCACCACCACGGTACAGAAAATGATGGGCGCGATAATCATCTTGATGAGCTTGATGAATGCATCGCCCAGCGGCTTCATGGCCGCGCCGGTTTCAGGGTAGAAATGCCCCAGCGCAATGCCGACCGCGATGGCCGTCAGTACCTGAAAGTAGAGCGACCGGTAAAACGGTTTTTTTGCTGCGTCCACGTTTAATCCTCCTTGATATCAGTGCATTTGAAACGGGCTGGAAAGCCGCATCAACCGTGTTGTGCGGCATCCACGGCGGCAAGTGCCGTCATGTTGACGATGCGCCGCACGGTCGAGGATGGCGTCAGGATATGTACCGCGCGTGCCGCGCCGAGCAGGATGCCGCCTACCGTGATGCCGCCGCCGGCCGCCACGCGCAGCAGGTTGTAGGCAATGTTGGCGGCATCGACGCCGGGCATGATGAGCAGGTTGGCTTCGCTGGTAAGCGTCGATTCCGGGAACAGCTGGTCGAGTATGGGTTTCGACAGTGCCGCGTCGCCGTGCATTTCTCCATCCACGACCAGGTCCGGCGCCGCGGCGCGTATGAGTGCCAGCGCGGCGCGCATCTTCTGCGCCTCGGGCGCGTCGGAACTGCCGAAGTTCGAGTGCGACAACAGCGCCACCGACGGCTGCACGCCGAAGCGGCGCACTTCCGCGGCCGCCAGCAAGGTCATTTCCGCCACCTGTTGCGCGCTCGGGTCACGATTCACGTGCGTATCGCAAATGAATATCTGCCGGCCCGGCAGCATGAGCATCTGCATGGTGGCGAGCGTATTGACGCCGGGCGCGTGGCCTATCACTTCGCGCACATAGTGCAGGTGGTCGCGATACGCGCCATAGGTGCCGCACAGCATGGCGTCGGCCAGGCCGCGGCGTACCAGCATGGACGCCAGCAAGGTCGGGCGGCTGCGCATTTCCTGCTGCGCCACCGCGCGCGTGACGCCATTGCGGCGCGCCAGCGCGTGGTATTCCTCCCATACCGCGGAGTCGGCCGCGAATTCGTGCATATCGACAAGTTCGCAATTGTTGCCGGGTTGCAGGCGCAGGCCGAATTGCGCGATGCGCGCCGTTATGGCTTCGCGGTGGCCCACCAGCACCGGCGTGGCGAGGCCTTCGTCCACCACGATCTGTGCGGCGCGCAGCACGCGCTCGTCTTCGCCTTCGGCATAGGCGACGCGGCGCGGATTCTGTTTCGCGGCGCGGAACACCGGCTCCATGCTGGTGCCCGAGTGGTACACGAAGCGGCGCAACTGCGCCCGGTAAGCCGCGAAATCTTCTATCGGGCGCGTCGCCACGCCGCTGTCCATGGCGGCTTTGGCCACCGCCGGCGCCACCTTCTCGATCAGGCGCGGATCGAAGGGCTTGGGGATCAGGTATTCGCGGCCGAAGCGCAGGCCCTGGGCGCCATAGGCGCTGGCCACCTCGTCGGGAATTTCGGCGTGCGCGAGTTCGGCGATCGCGCGTACCGTGGCGAGTTTCATTGCCTCGTTGATGGTGGTCGCGCCCACGTCCAGCGCGCCGCGGAATATGAACGGGAAGCACAGTACGTTATTGACCTGGTTCGGATAGTCCGAGCGGCCGGTGCCCACGATGGCGTCGGGACGTACTTCCAGCGCCAGTTCCGGCATGATTTCCGGCGTGGGATTGGCCATCGCGAAAATGATCGGGTCGCGCGCCATGGTTTTCACCATGTCCGGCTTCAGCACGCCGCCGGCCGACAGGCCCAGGAAAATGTCCGCGCCGGCAATGATGTCGGCCAGCGTGCGGGCATCGGTTTCCTGCGCGTAGCGCGCCTTGTTGGGGTCCATGTTGGCTTTGCGGCCCACATACACCACGCCGTCGAGGTCGCTCACGAATATGTTGCGCGGGTTGAAGCCCAGGCTCACCAGCAGGTCCAGGCAGGCCAGGGCGGCTGCGCCGGCGCCGGAACACACCAGCTTGACGCTCCCGATGTCCTTTTCGAGCAGGCGCAGGCCGTTACTGATGGCCGCCGCCGCGACGATGGCGGTGCCGTGCTGGTCGTCGTGGAACACCGGAATTTTCATGCGCTCGCGCAGCTTGCGCTCGATGTAAAAACATTCCGGCGCCTTGATGTCCTCCAGGTTGATGCCGCCGAAAGTGGGTTCCAGGCTGGCCACGATGTCGATCAGCCGGTCCGGGTCGAGTTCGTTGATTTCCAGGTCGAACACGTCTATGCCGGCAAATTTCTTGAACAGGCATCCTTTGCCCTCCATGACCGGCTTGCCCGCGAGCGGGCCGATGTTGCCCAGCCCGAGTACGGCCGTGCCGTTGGTCACCACCGCCACCAGATTGCCGCGCGCCGTATAGGCGGCGGCCTTGAGCGGGTTTTCCTGGATGGCCGTACAGGCAAAAGCGACGCCGGGCGAATAGGCCAGCGACAGGTCGCGCTGGGTGGCCAGGCCTTTGGTCGGCGTGACGGAAATTTTTCCCGGCGTGGGGAATTCGTGATACTCCAGCGCGGCGTCGCGCAGTTGCTCATCCATGTCCTACATCTCCTCTCTCTGTGTGCGCCCGTGTGGGGGCACGCGGCCTGCTTCATGTAGCGTTCGGGTGCGGACCCGGGGATACGCACCGCCCGTTCTGCTTATTCAGCAATAGCACGAGCCGTGCCCGCTGCACGGTCTGTTTCGGTGCTTAACAAGTCATTGTTTTGTAGCAGGAATTTTTTGCCGCTGCCGGCATCCGTGCGCGCCGCGGCTGAAATGCCGGAATCCCCGCAATTTCGCTACCGGAAATCCGCACAGCCGGGCCCGGCCCGCCGGTGCCGGCGAATCGCGGCGTCCACAAAACGCCACTGACGCCGGGCGCGCTTTTGCTAATCTGGATTTGGGGACTACACCCGCACTCAGAGGAGACAAACGTGGCTAGTGCATTCAAGACTGGATGGGTCGCTTTGCCGACCCTGGGGGAAACACACCTGGTAAATGGCATACCGGATCGCGTCTGGGTGCCGGACATACGTGCCGCGGACGACCGCCGCCTGCGCGACGACGTGCTCACCTTGACCGGCCTGCACGTGAGCATGGGGCCCTGGCGGCCCGG
>JAEUNN010000056.1 GCA_016791085.1 Rhodocyclaceae bacterium
CATATTTACGACGAAGCCCTGGGCGACGCCGAGTCCGGCATCGCGCCGGGGACCGCCTGGGCGGACCTGCCCGACACCTGGTGCTGCCCGCATTGCGGCGCCGTCAAAGCCATGTTCGAAATGGCCGATGAAGCCTGATCCCGCATCGGAGGGCCGGCCATGAACTGGTTTTCCGGACCCTATCTGGACCGCGCGCTGCGCCGCGACGCCGAGCGCCTGGCCGCCGCGCACCTGGACGTGGACGCGCTCATGGTGCCGCTGTGGCACGGCCGCAGCCTGGTGCGCGCCACCAGTCCGGACGGCGAGCGCCTGCGCGCCGTGATGCCCTCGCGCGCACACATGCAGCTCACCGGGGCCGCGGCCGGAACGCCCATCGCCTTGGGTCTGTTCCACGGCCAGGCCTGTTTTGCACTGGAACTGCAAGGCGAAACCATGCCCGATCCGGCGCTGTTCGCGGCCGGCGCGGAATTTGCCGATTTGCGCCAGATCGCCATGCTGCTCGACGCCGGCGAAGCCGGGCTGCTGGCCTATGCGCGCGCCATGGTGCATTGGGTGCGCACGCACCGCCACTGCGGGCTGTGCGGCAGCCCGACCGAACTTGCGCCGACCGGTCACAGCTTGCGCTGTTCCAACGTCCAATGCGGACATGAACAATTTCCGCGCCTGGACCCGGCCATCATCGTGCTGGTGCATGACGGCGAACGCGCGCTGCTGGGGCGCCAGGCGGCGTGGCCGCCGCAGCGCTACTCGACCATCGCCGGTTTCGTCGAGCCGGGCGAATCGCTGGAAGACGCGGTGGCGCGCGAAGTCGCCGAAGAAACCGGCATACGCGTCACCGACATCGAATATCACTCGTCCCAGCCCTGGCCGTTTCCGTCATCGCTCATGCTGGGATTCACGGCGCGTGCCACCACGCTGGACATCATGCTGGACGACCGCGAACTGGAGGACGCGCAATGGTTCACGCGCGCCGACATCGCGGCCGGCAACCCGCGCCTGCCGCCACGCCAATCGGTGGCTTACCGGCTCATCGAGCATTGGTACGATGCCGCCGCGGCGCGCCCGCTGGCGGCCGAACCCGGCGCCGCGCGCTGGTAACAGCTTGCGCGGCGGCTCAGGCCGCCAGCGCCAGGCCGGCAAAACTGCCCAAGGCCAGATGCCGCGCGAATTGGGCCGCGAAGTCGAATTCCGGCTCGCGCGCGAACGCCGCTTCGGCCGCCTCAGCCAGCGTCGCGCCGCGCGCCAGCCGGTCCAGCAATTCGTGTTCGGCGCGGCCCAGCGCATGTAGCTCGACCTCCAGGTCGCGCTGTATCACCAGCACCTGCTCGCCGCCCGAATCCAGGCTTAAAGTCGAGTCGCCGGCATGGCCGTCCTGGTTGGTTTGCCAGATCGACAGCACGGGATAGTCCGAAGCCACCAGGCGCGCCGCCGGCTGCAAGTGCAGCTGCACGCCATCGCGCGCGTCCTCGGGCACCGCCGCGAGCCGCGCCAAATCCAGAGGCGGCGCCGCGGCGGCATGGAACACCTCGTGCCAGGCCCATTCCAGCCGCGCCACGTCAGGCAGATAGGGCAGCCCCGCGGCCGGCTCGAAGCCCGCCAGAAATTCCGCATAGGCCGCGCCGAAGGGCTGCAAGTGACCGGCGCGCGAGGGGTGGAGCGGAATGTAGCGGCGCGCACTATGGCGGAAAAAATCCTCGCCGACCAGACGCTGCACCACCGGATACACGGCGGCGAGCGCGTCGGCGAGGCTCACCATCATGTTGTTACGGTAAATCTGCAGCCGCCGCGCGGGTGCCAGTCCTTGGTCTCGCACTTCCGCGGTGGCCCGCTCGTTGCGCCGGAACAGCGCGTCGAACACGGCTTCCTGCAATTCACGCAATGCGGGCATGGCTTGCCTCGAGCAAAGTTTGGGCGTGCCGCACTTCGTGCAGCAAGTCGTCCAGCGGCGGCAGATCGGTGTCCCACTCGATCAGCGTGGCGACCGGGCCGAATCGCGCCAGCGCCGCCGCATAGAGCTGCCACACGTCGTCTGCGACCGGGCGGCTGTGCGTGTCGATAAGAATTTCCCCATCCTCGAACTGCTTGCGCGTAAATCCGGCCAGGTGGATTTCTTCCACCTTGTGCGGGGCGATCGCGGCCAGGTAGGCGTGCGGATCGAAGCCGTGGTTGCAGGCGCTCACGTAAATATTGTTCACGTCGAGCAGGATGCCGCAGCCGCTCGCCTGGGCAAGTTCGGCAAGAAAATCCCACTCGCTCATTTGCGAACATTCGAATTCCAGATAGCTGGACACGTTTTCCACCAGGATGCGCCGGCCCAGCGCCTGCTGCACCGCATCGACGCGGCGCACCATGTGGTCCAGCGCCTCGCGCGTATAGGGCAGCGGCAACAGGTCGTTGGCATAGACCGTGCCGACCGAACTCCAGCATACGTGGTCGGATACCGCGGCCGGCTCCACGGCGTCGATAAGCCGCTTGAGCTCTGCGATGTGGTCCCGGTTGAGCGGGTCGGCGGAACCCAGCGACAGCCCCACCCCGTGCAGGCTTACCGCGTAATCGGCGCGCGCGCGCAACAGGCAGTCGTAAGCTTTGCCGCCCTGGCCGAAATAATTTTCGCTATGCACCTCGATGAAACCCACGTCCGGGCGGCGCTGCAAAAATTCCAGATAGTGCTGCGGCCGCAAGCCCATGCCGGCCCGTGCGGGCAATGCCGCGGCCGCGTCCATTTGCGGCGCCGGGCCGGCGCGCCAATTCGATACATCCATGTAAGCCCCTGCCGATTGCGGTTCTTGCGCCCGGCCACGGCGGCCGCGCGCTGGCATGACTATAGTGTGGAGCCGGGCCGCGCGGCTATCGGGAATTTTGCCTAACGGCCTGCGGCAAGTACGTAAGCCGCGCCGGTCCGGCCGCCCCGCCCTGCCGCATCGCAGCCACCGCGGCGGTATCGTGCTGCGCGGCGGCGCGCACGCATGGCGGGCTAAAGATTGGCGCCCGGATTTCGTTATTCCCCGGCATGACCACCAGCGCTTGCCGCCATGACGGCAAAAGCAGCGACCCCACCGCCGAGGAACGCCATGCCCGCCAATTTCGATACCACCCGTATTCTTGACGCCAGCCCCGTACCGGCTTTCGTGATCGACACGCGCCACGTCGTGGTGCATTGGAACCAGGCGCTGGCCAGCATGTCCGGCATACCGGCCGGCGACGTGCTGGGTACGCACCACCACTGGCGCGCGTTTTACGCCGCGCACCGGCCCGTGCTGGCCGACATCGTGATAGACGGTGCGCCGCAAATGCTGCTCGACAAGTTTTACCGCGGCAAGTGCCGTCCCGTCCCGCATTGTCCCGGCGGCTGGCAATCGGAAGACTTTTTCCCGGCCATAGGCCCAAATGGCACCTGGCTGGCGTTCAGCGCCAACCCGATACGTGACGATGACGGCAATATCGTGGGCTGCGTCGAAACCTTGCGCGACGTGACGGAACGCAAACAGATGGAGATCGCGCGCCGCGAAGCCGAGCGCAAACTCGCCGACATCGTGAATGGCAGCCCCATCGCGACTTTCGCGATCGACGCCGACTGCCGCGTCACGCACTGGAACCGCGCCTGCGAACTGCTCACCGGCGCAAGCGCCCAGGAAACCGTCGGCCATGGCGAAGCCTGGCGTGTGTTCTATCCCTACGACACGCGCCACGTATTGCTGGCCGACCTCATCGTGCGCGGCGCCGACGCCGCCACGCTGGCCGAACATTACGGCAGCCACGCGCAAGCCAGCACGCTGGTGCCGGACGCCCTGGAGGGCGAGGACTTTTTCCCGTCTTTCGGCGACGCCGGCAAGTGGCTCCGCTTCATCGCCGCGCCGCTGCATGATGCGCGCGGCCGCATCGTCGGCGCCATAGAAACGCTCACGGAAATTCCCGGCGACAGGCGCTAGCGCAGCGCACCCTGGCGGGTCCTGGAACAGATCGAGCATGCGCCGGAACGGGAAATTTCGCGCCATGCCGGCCTGGCAGTCCGGCCGTGCGGCTGAACGCAGTGTGCCGCTTGCGGCCGGCTGACGCGGCAGCGAACCCTTACCGCGCCATGGCCGTACACCATTCGCCCGTCGACGCCCTGGTCAACCCCGGCGGAGTGGCGCTGTTCGGCGCCAGCGCCCAGCCCGGCACGCTGGGCTACGGCCTGGCGCAGAACCTGTTGCACTCCCCGCTGGCCGGTCGGCTGCATTTCATCAACCCCAAATACCGCGAAGTCGCCGGCCGCGCCAGTCACTGCCACCTCGACGAACTGCACGAACGCGTGTCGCTGGCGCTCATTGCCAGCCCCGCGCAAAGCGTGCCCGACATCATCGCCGCCTGCGCGCGGCGCGGCGTGCAGACCGCCGTGCTGTATTGCGCCGGATTTGGCGCACACGACAGCGAGGGCGCGAGCCAGCTCGAAAAATTGCGCGCCGCCGCGGCGGCCGGCGGCATGCGCCTGTTCGGGCCGCGCGCGCTGGGTTACGTGCTGCCGCACAGCGGCATCAATGCCACCCCCATGGCGCGACCGGTGCCGGCCGGCAATCTGGCATTCGTGTGCCAGTCCGGCGCCATATGCGCCGGCGTGCTGGACTGGGAACATCGCGGCCTGTTCGGCTTTTCGGCCGTATTCGTGCCGGGCCAGGCCGCCGACCTGGATTTGCCGGAACTGCTCGACTACCTGGCCACCGACCCGAAAAGCGAAAGCGTGCTGCTCTATCTCGAAGGCGTGCGCGACGCGCGCCGCTTCCTGAGTTCGGTACGGGCGCTGGCCGCGGTCAAGCCGGTGATCGCCGTGAAAGCCGGCCGCCACACCCTGTCGGCACCGTATGCCGGCGCCCACCTGGGCGTCGAAGTGGACCGCGACGACGTATTCGATGCCGCCCTGCGCCGCGCCGGCGTGCTGCGCGTGCGCTCCGTCGGCGACATGTTTTCCGCCGCGCGGGCCCTCACCACGCCGCGCATGCCGCGCGGCAAGCGCCTCGCCGTGGTGTGCAACGGCGGCGGCCCGGCGGTGCTGGCGGCCGATCTGGCGGACGAAATGGATGTCACGCTGGAGCCGCTCAGCGCGCGCAGCGCCGACCGCATCGCCAGCTGGCAACCGCCCAGCTGGTCGGCCGCCAACCCGGTGGACGTGCTGTTCGACGCCAGCCCGCAACGCTATACCGCGGCGCTCACGGCCTGTCTGGAAGATGCGGGCGTGGACGGCGTGCTGGCCATATTGGCGCCCAACACCTTCGTCGATCCGCTGGCGCTGGCGCAGGCCGTGGCCGCCCGCCCGGCGCCCAGCGACAAACCCCTGCTGACCTGCTGGCTGGGCGAACAGCAGGTGCATGAAGCGCGCGCCACGTTCGCCCAGGCGCGCATCCCCAGCTTTCGCACCCCGGAACTTGCGGTGCAGGCTTTCGCCTTCATGGCGCACTGGATGCACAACCAGGAACTGCTGCGCGAAATCGCCTCGGCTGCGGCCCCCTACCCGGAACCGCGCGCGCAACAGGCACGCGACCTGGTAAGGCGCGTGCTGGCGGACGGCCGGCACAAGCTCGCCGCGGACGAATGCCGCCAACTGCTGGCCGCCTTCCATATCGGCGCGCCGGCCGCCGCGCCGGCCCCGGCCGGCTTTCCGCTGCGCGTGCGCATAGTGCGCGACCGCGTATTCGGTCCGGCCATCGCGCTGGGCGAACCCGGTCCGCCCGAAGCAATGCAGGACGAACCCTGGGCCATCGCCCTGCCGCCGCTCAATGCACGCCTCGTGGATGCACTGCTGGACGCTCCGCGCGTGGCACGCCTGCTGCACGGCCTGGGCGAGCGCGCCGGTCCGCTACGCGCCGCCCTGCGCGCGCTGGTGTTGCGCGCCGCCGAAATGGCCGCCGAACTACCCTGGCTGCTGCGCCTGGACATGCTGCCGGCGGGGCAGGATGATGCACCCGCCGCGCACGCCGCCCTGATCGAAGTGGCGCCGCTGGCGGCCGAGGGCGCGCGCTATGCGCACATGGCGATCTGCCCCTATCCGGCCCACCTCGGCAGCACCATCACGCTCAAGGACGGCAGCCTCTGCAGCCTGCGCCCCATCCGCCCGGAAGATGCGCTGGCCCTGCAGGAATTCGTGCAGGGACTATCCAGCCGCAGCAAGCGCTACCGCTATTTCTGCACCGTCAAGGAACTGCCGCGCTACCAGCTCGCGCGCGCGACGCAAATCGACTATGGGCGCGAACTCACCCTGCTCGCCTGGCGCGACGGCGGCGCCCGGCCGGAAGTCATAGGCGAAGCCAATTACGCCGTGCTGGCCGACGGCAACAGTTGCGAATTCGCCATCGTGACCGCCGACGGCTGTGCCGGCCAGGGCCTCGGGTCCGGCCTGATGCGCCGGCTCATGGATGCCGCGCGCGCCCAGGGCCTCACGCGCATGCGCGGCGAAGTGCTGCTCGACAACGAACCCATGCTGGCACTCATGGACGCGCTGGGTTTCATGATCAAACTGACCGACGACGAGCACGTGGTCGAAGCCACGCGCCTGCTCTAAGCCGCGGGCGCGTTCAGCGCACAGCGGTATCGCGGCCGCCGCGGCGCGCAATCTCCCCCCTCCGCACAGACTGACTATAATGGCGCAAGCCTGAAAAGGCCGATTTTTTCCGTTGCAGGCGCAGCGGAAGCGTTTTGGCCCCGATTTGCGATCGGCCCGCAGCGGCCGGCCGGACGCATGCGGCATAGTCAGGATGGCGGAGGCCGCGTTGCGGCGTATTCCGCACAGGCACCAAGAGGATGGCATGGCACGCAAAACCACCCGTTCAGACGATCCCGGGCAGCAAGGAGCCGGCGACGCCGGGGACGCCAGCCAAACCGATACCGACAGCCGCGGGTTGCTCGGCGAACGCGCGCCCGCGCTGGATTTTCCGGTCGTCGGCATAGGCGCCTCGGCGGGCGGGCTGGAAGCGCTCAAACAGTTCTTCACGGCCATGCCACCGGTTACCGGCGTAGCCTTCGTGCTGGTGCAGCATCTGGATCCCAATCACCAGAGCCTGATGGCCGACTTGCTGGCCAAATATACCCCGATGCCGGTCGCCCAGGCCGACGAGGACATGCTGGTCGAGCCCAATCACGTGTATGTGATTCCGCCCAATCATTATTTGTCCATCCTTGCCGGCCGGCTGCACCTCAGTCCGCCCACCGAGCGGCGCGGCATGCGCATGCCCATCGACCATTTCCTGCGCTCGCTGGCCGAAGACCTGCTGGAAAAGGCGGTATGCGTCATTTTGTCCGGCACCGGCAGCGACGGCACGCTGGGCCTGCGCGAAATCAAGGGTCACGGCGGCATGACCATGGTGCAGGAGCCGGCCACCGCCCAGTACGACGGCATGCCCTACAGCGCACTCGCCACCGGACTGGTGGACTATCGCCTGGCCGTCGACGGGATGGCCGAAGCCCTGCTGCGCTACGTGCGCCACTCTTATGTGCGCGGCGACCTGCCGCGCGAATCGGTGGTGGTCGATGCGCCGGACGACCTGGGTTCCGTGATCGCCGCCATACGCACGCGCACCGGGCACGATTTCCGGCACTACAAAAAAGGCACGCTGGGCCGTCGCATCGCCCGCCGCATGGGGCTCGCGGCCACCGAGAGCATGCGCGAGTACCTGAACCTGCTGCGCAGTTCCGAAGACGAAGTGCACAAACTGGTGCGCGACCTGCTCATCAGCGTCACGAGTTTTTTCCGCGAACCGGCGGCCTTCGAAATGCTCGCCACGCACATCGTGCCGCCGCTGGTGGAGCGCGCGCTGCCGGACGAACCGATACGCGTGTGGGTGCCCGGTTGCGCCAGCGGCGAAGAAGCCTATTCGCTCGCCATGCTGTTCATGGACGCCATACGGCGCAGCGGCAAACAGGTCGGGCTGCAGATTTTTGCCACCGACATCGACTCCCAGGCGCTGGAACTGGCGCGTTCCGGCGTCTATCCGGTGTCGGCCGCGGCGGAATTGCCGGCCGAATTCCTGCGCCAGTTTTTCACCCGCGACGGCGAGCACGTAACGGTCAATAAGTCGGTGCGCGAACAGGTCATATTCGCCCAGCAAAACCTCATCACCGACCCGCCCTTCTCGCGCCTGGATTTCATCAGCTGCCGCAACGTGCTCATCTACCTGGACAACGAAATCCAGACGCGCGTGGTGCGGCTGTTCCATTTCGCGCTGCGCGACGGCGGCTACCTGTTCCTGGGCAACTCGGAAACCATAGGCCAGCGCGCCGACATGTTCCGCACCGTGTCGAAAAAGTGGCGCGTGTACCGCCGCCTGTCGGTGCCGCCGGAAGTGCGTGGCGCCGACTATTACGCCGTGGTGAACGACGCGCTGGCACTGTCGCCGCGCGGCCGCAGCGGGCAAACCACGGTGGTGGCGCGCAACCGCCTGAGCGAGCGCGTGCAGGAAAAGCTGCTGAAAGAATACGCGCCGGCCGCGGTGCTGGTGGACCGCTCCGGCGAAGCCATTTATTACCACGGGGCGACATCGGAATTTCTGGAAATTCCGGCCGGCACGGCCACCCACGAGGTGGTGGCGCTGGCGCGCGAAGGACTGCGCACGGCACTGCGCGCCGCGCTGCAAAAAGCCACGCGCGACAAGATCGCCACGGAAGCGCGGCGCATCGCCATGCGCGGGCGCGAAGGCACGCGCAAGGTGGCCGTGAAAATCTGGCCGGCCGACGAAACCGAAGGCACCTTCCTGGTGTGTTTCGAGGACGAGGAGGACAGCGGCCCGGCACCCAATGTGCGCGAAGGCGAACAGGCCCTGGTCACGCAGCTCGAATATGAACTGAAAGCCACCCGGGAAGACCTGCAGACCACCATAGAAGAAGTCGAGACGGCCAACGAAGAACTTAAGGCCGCCAACGAAGAAGTCATGTCCATGAACGAGGAATTGCAGTCCACCAACGAGGAACTGGAAACCTCGAAGGAAGAACTGCAGTCGCTCAACGAAGAACTGTCCACGGTCAATAACCAGTTGCTGGACAAGGTGCATGAACTCGAGGCGGCCAATAACGACCTCGCCAACCTGCTGTCCAGCATCGACATCGCGACCATCTTTCTCGACGGCGAATGCCGCGTGCGGCGCTACACACCTTCGGCCACGCGCATGTTCGCGCTGATCGAAGCCGACATCGGACGGCCTATCGGCGACGTGGCGCAGCGCTTCCGCAACGGGGTGCTGACCGATCTGTGCCGCCAGGTCATACAGTCGCTGCGGCCGTTCCAGGAAGAAGTGCGCGCCAACGACGGCCGCTACCACCTGCTGCGCGTGCTGCCCTACCGCACCACGGACAATCGCATCGATGGCGTGGTAATCACGTTTTCCGACATTACCGAGGTCAAGTCGGCGTATGCCGAGGCGGAGTCGCGCGAACGCCAGTTGCGCATCGTCGCCGATGCCCTGCCGGTAATGATCGCGCACGTGGACCTGCAGCATCGCTTCCGCTTCGTGAATGGCGCCTACGAACGCTGGTTCGGCCTGCCCAGGCAAAAAATCCTGGGCGAACCGCTGTGCGCGATATTCGGCGCCAGCGCCTACCAGAACCTGTGTCCGCACCTGGAACAGGCGGCTTTCGGCAAGCCGGTCGAGGCGACCGTGCGTATCCGTCACGAAACCCTGGGCGAGCGCGAAGCCACGCTGAACTGGGTGCCGGAATTCGACAACGACCGCCAGGTGGTGGGCTTCTATTCGCTGATTCACGACGTCACCGAACAGAAGCGTTCCGAGCGCCGTCTGCTCGCCGCCGACGTGGTATTCCGCAGCACCACCGAGGCGGCCGCCATACTGGACGACGCCGGGCATTTTTCGGCCGTCAATCCGGCGTTCGAAAAGGTGACCGGTTACAGCCTCAATCAGTGCGGCGGCGAAAGCTGGGAAATACTGGTGTCGGACCGCGGCGCGCCGGACATGATGAGCGCCACCTGGGAGGGCATACGGACCAATGCCGGCTGGCGCGGCGAAGCCTGGCTGAGGCGCCGCAATGGCGAAATTTTCGCGGCCTGGGTCACCATAGACGAAATTCGCCCCGTAAGCGGCGGGGTGCGCGGCTATGTGGCCGTGTTCGCCGACATCAGCACCGTCAAGGAATCCGAAAAGCGGCTCGAATTTCTGGCCCATCACGACCCCCTGACGGGGCTTTCCAACCGCTTCATGTTCCACGAGCGCGTAACCCACGTGCTCACCCGCGCCACGCGCCAGAACCGGCTCATGGCGCTGCTGTATCTGGACATGGACGGCTTCAAGCATGTCAATGACAGCTATGGCCACGAAGTCGGCGACCAGGTGCTCATAGACGCCGCGGAACGCCTGAAATCCTGCGTGCGCGCCGAGGACACGCTGGCGCGCCTGGGCGGCGACGAATTCGCCGTGATGCTGGAGGAAATTTCCGAGCCCTGGGGCGCCTCGCTGGTGGCCGACAAGATTATCGAGTGCATGCGCCTGCCTTTCGTTGTGGGCGAGCGCGAACTGGTGCTGGGCGTGAGCGTGGGCATCAGCGTGTTTCCCGGCGACGGCAACGACGCCACCACCCTGATACGCAATGCCGACACGGCCATGTACCGCGCCAAGGAGCGCGGCGGCAACGTGACGCATTTCTACACCCCGGCCCTGACCGAAATCGTGCAGGAGCGCGTGGCCACCGAAAACGCCCTGCGGCGGGCCATGGACGCCAAAGAACTGGAACTGTATTACCAGCCCGTCATGGCGATCGCCAGCGGCCGCATCGTCGGCACCGAAGCGCTGGTGCGCTGGCGCGCGCACGGGCGCGGCGTGCTCACGCCGGAGCGCTTTCTTCCTATCGCCGAAATGTCCGGCCTCATCGTGCAGGTGGGCCAGCACGTGCTCGACCTGGCCTGCTCACAAATTGCCGCCTGGCAGGCGCTGTCCTTGCCGCTGCCGCGCATATCCATCAACGTGTCGGCGCGCCAATGCATGGACGAGGCGTTTCCGGACACCCTCAAGCAGATCCTTGCGCGGCACGGCGTGCGGCCCAGCGCCATCGATCTGGAAATTACCGAAAGCTGTTTCCTGGACAAGGCCTCGGCGCGCAAGGTGTTGCCGGCCATCAAGGCGCTGGGGATCAGCCTCACGATAGACGACTTCGGCACCGGCTATTCGACTTTCCTGAGCCTGCGCCACGAACCGGTCAATTCCATCAAGATCGACCGCGCTTTCGTGGACGAACTTGCCAACCACAAGGACGGCGGCGCCATCGCCCGTGCGGTGATCGCGCTGGGCCGCAGTCAGGGTCTGCGCGTGGTGGCCGAAGGCGTGGAAACGCGCGCCCAGTTCGACGCCCTGGCGGGCATGGAATGCGACGCCTGCCAGGGTTTTCTGGTGGCCCCGCCGATGGCCGCCGACCTGTACCAGACCTGGCTGGAAAAGAACCGCGAACGCATCGTAGCGGCCTGACGCGCGCGGGCCGCCCCGCTACGGCGCTGGCACGCCGCTGGCGTCCGGCGCACGCGCTTGCAATAAACTGTCGCGATGTGCAATCGCCCACCGCCCGCATGACGCGCTCCCTGCTCGCCCTGGCCGGCCTGCTGTTGCTGCCGGCCTGCGCCACACTCGATGAAAACCAGTGCCGCAGGGCGGATTGGCATGCCCTCGGCCAGCAGGACGGCAGCGCCGGCTACGCGCGCGAGCGCCTCGCCGAGCACGACGAGGCCTGCCGCGAATACGCCATACGGCCCGACGCCGGGGCCTATCTGGCCGGGCGGGAAATGGGGCTGCGGCAGTACTGCCAGCCCGCCAATGCCGTGCGCGAAGGACTGGCCGGGCGCAATTACCGCGGCGTATGCCCGGCCGCGAGCCACGCCATGTTCGGCGAATTGCATCGCGCGGCTTACGACGTGCATGCGGCGCGCTCGCGCGTGGATGGCCTGCACCGCAAATCCGAGCGGCTCGAGCGCGAGTTGCGCGACGACAAAACCGGCCGCGAGCAGCGCGCCCGGATACGCGACGAACTGCGCGACACCGACCGCCAGTTGAGCCGCGCGCGCGACGAATTGCGCTGGAAAGAAAGCGATCTGGACCGCGTGAGCGCGCGCTGGCTGCGCTGAACCTGCATTGCCGGCGGGTAGCCCCCGTGCCGGCGCACGCCCGCAGCTAGCCGGGCGCGTTCAGAGCGGCCAGGCGCAGCCACACCCAGCCGGCGCAGATCGCCAGCGTCACGAGCGTAACCGGCACGCCGGCGCGCGCATGGCGCCGCCAATCGATGGCGATGCCGCGGCGGGCGGCCGAATCGACCACGATCATGTTGGCGATGCTGCCCACGATGAACAGGTTGCCGGCCAGCGTGCTCACCAGCGCCAGTATCGGTCCGGCCAAGGGATGGGTCGCCATGGGCAGCAGCAGCATGACCGCCGGCACATTCGACACCACGTTGGACAGCCCGAAAGTGGCCAGAAATAGCGGCCCCGGCTGGTGCAGGTCGAAGCCCCTGGCGGCCAGGTCGGCCACGATGCGCTCGCTCACGCCGGTCTGCTGGAAGGCCGCGTTCACCACGAACAAGCCCACGAACAGCACCAGTAATTCCCAATCCACCAGGCCCAGCATCTTATTGGAATGCAGCTTGCGGCTCATGAGCAATATGCCGGCCGCGGTGAGCGCCACGTGTTCGCGCGGCCACGGCGCATACACGAAAGCCAGCAGCAGCGCCACGCACACGGCCAGGCCCTTGGCGGCCTGCCAGACATCCAGTTGCATGTCCTGGGCGCGCTGTTCGGTCTGGCTGCCGGCCTCGGCCCCGGCCACCTGCCAGCGCCCGCGCACCTGCCAGGCGATCAGGCCCCAGGCCGCGGCGAGCGCCAGCAGCACCGGAATCAGCGCCTCGCGCACATAGCCGCCGAAGGGCAGGCGCAAACTTTGGCCGATCAGCATGTTCTGCGGGTTGCCGATCAAGGTGAGCGCCGATCCGATATTCGCCGCGCAGGCCAGCGCGAGCAGAAACGGCACCGTATCGAGGCGGCGGCGGCGGCAACTGTCTATGAGCACCGGCGCCACCGCCATGCATACGATGTCATTGCTGAATACCGCCGCCAGGGCGCCGACCAGAAATACCAGCGCGCCCAGCAGTTGCGGCGGCGACAGCGGCAGTTCCGCCACGCGCCGCGCCACCCAGGTATACACGCCGCCCAGGCGCATTTGCGCGGACAGCACCATGAACGAAAAAAACAGCACCAGGGTGGGCAGATGCACGGCCGCCGCGGCCTGTTCCACGCTCATGGCATCGACGCTGATGAGCGCGATGGCGCCCAGCAGTGCGATCCCCGTGCGATCCAGCTGCAAAAACGGCAGCCCGCCCAGGATCATGCCGGCATAGACGACGCAGAAAATTATGAGGATGGCGGTAGTCATGGCCCGAGCGGCGCGGAAACGCGCAATGGTAGCGCGCGCGGCGCACGCGCCGGGCAAAGCGTCATGCGGGTACGCGGCGCCGCCCGCGCACGGCCCAGGCACGTGCCGC
>JAEUNN010000067.1 GCA_016791085.1 Rhodocyclaceae bacterium
TTGCGCTACGGCGCGCTGCCCACGGCCGACCTGACGCTGCGCAAACTGGCCGCCATCGAGGCGCTGTCGCGCTATGGCGCGGCGCGCCCGCAAATGCTCGAAAGCCTGGAAATCGCGCCCAATCTGTGGCCCAGTTCGGGCCTGCTGGACTGGCTGTCCATCCTTACGCGCATGGACAAAATTCCGCAGCGCGAGCAGAAGCTCGCCGAGGCGCGCCAGATTTTGCGCGGGCGCCTGACTTTTTCGGGCACCACGCTGGTGTTTTCCACCGAAAAGTCGGATTACCTCTGGTGGCTCATGGTGTCGCCGGACCTGAATGCCGTGCGCGCACTCGCGCTCCTGTCCAACGACGCGCAGTTCCGCGAGGACATGCCGCGGCTCGCGCGCGGCGCGCTGTCGCGCCAGCGCGCGGGGCGCTGGATCACCACCACGGCCAATGCCTGGGGGGTGCTGGGCCTGCGCCGCTTCCAGGAAAAATTCGAGCGCGACCCGGTGGCCGGCAGCACGCTCGCGCGGCTGGGCGCCACCGAACGCACGCTGGACTGGAGCCGCGCCCAGTCGCGCGCCACGGGCGACCCGACCTTGGGCACGCCCGTGGGCGAGGGCGTGGACGCGCATTTCGACTGGCCCAAAGACGCGCAAACTTTGGCGCTGGCGCACCAGGGTGGCGGCAAACCTTGGGCCTTCATAGCTTCGCGCGCCGCGCTGCCGCTGGAACAGCCGATTTTTGCGGGATATACGGTCAAGCGCAGCGTGACGCCGGTGGAACAGAAAAAGGCCGGCAGCTGGACGCGTGGCGACGTGTATCGCGTCACGCTGGAAATCGAGGCCCAGGCCGACATGAGCTGGGTGGTCGTGAACGACCCGATACCGGCCGGCGCCACCGCGCTGGGCAGCGGACTGGGCGGCGATTCGGCCACGCTGGCGCGCGGCGACAGCGCCAGCGGCATGGCGCGGCCGGTATTCACCGAGCGCGCCTTCGAGGGCTACCGCGCCTATTACCGCTATCTGCCGAAAGGCCGCTACACCACCGAATACACCGTGCGGCTCAATAACGCCGGGCGCTTCGAACTGCCGGCCACGCGCGTCGAAGCGCTGTATGCGCCCGAGGTGTATGGCGAATTGCCGGTGGCGCGCATGGAGGTGGCCGGGCAATGAGGCCTGAGCCTGACCGCGGCAGGCACGGGGGGCGTGCGTGAATCGCCGCTTGGCCGCCGGGCTGGCTGCGCGGCTCCACGCGCTGTCGGCCGCGCGCGCTCTGCGCCGCACCGGCTGGGCCGCCTTGGCGCTACTGGTGCTGGTCCTGATCGCCGCACTTGGCGCGCCGGTGCCGCGATTCGACGAATTTCGCGCGCAGGCGCAGCACGGCTCGGAAGCTTTGCTGCTGGACCGCGACGGCACGCCGCTGCAACGCCTGCGTCTGGATGCGCGCCGCCGCGCGCTGGAATGGGTGCCGCTCGCGGACATGTCGCCAGCTTTGCAGGATGCCGTGATCGCGGCCGAAGACCGGCGCTTTTACTGGCACCCGGGCGTGGATCCGGTGGGCCTCGCGTCCGCCGCCTGGGACAATTTGCATGCACGCCGCGCGCGCGGCGCCAGCACGATCAGCATGCAACTCGCCACGCTGTTGCTGGAAGCGCGTGAACCCGGCCGCGAACGCCGCGGCGCGCGCGCCAAGCTCGGCCAGATACGTCTCGCGCTGGCGCTGGAATTGCGCTGGACCAAGCGCGAAATTTTCGAGGCGTATCTGAACAGCGTGCCGTTCCGCGGCGAACTGGCCGGCGTGAGCGCCGCCGCGCAAGGCCTGTACGGCAAGGGGCCGGGCGGGCTGGATGCGGCCGAAAGCGCGGTGCTGGCCGCCCTGTTGCGCGCGCCCTCGGCGGCGCGTGCGGCGGTCGCGCGGCGTGCCTGCGACGTACTGCCCGACGGCGGCACGGCCCAGGCCTGCGAACGCGCGCGCGGCATCGCCATGGCCTTGCCGCGTGTGCCCTATCCCATGCCGGGCCTGGACGAAGCGCCCCATCTGGCGCGGCGCCTTCTGCGCCAGCCCGGCGAGGCGCGCCGCGTCGCGCTGTCGGCCGATCTGCAGCGTTACGCCGCAGAAGCCTTGCGCAACCGGCTGGCCGAATTGCGCGAGCGCAATGTCGAAGATGGCGCCGTGGTGGTGCTGGACAACCGCAGCGGCGAGGTGCTGGCCTATGTCGGCTCGAGCGGCGACCTGTCCGGCGCGCCCGCCGTGGATGGCGCCGCGGCGCTGCGCCAGCCGGGTTCCACGCTCAAGCCGTTTCTGTACGGTCTGGCCATCGAACGCGGCTATCTGAACGCGGCGTCCATACTCGAAGACACGCCGCTGGCGCTGGCCACGCCGGGCGGGTTGTACGCGCCGCAGGATTACAGCCCGGATTATCGCGGCGCCGTGAGCGTGCGCACCGCGCTGGCGGCGTCGCTCAACGTGCCCGCCGTGCGTACGCTGGCGCTGGTGGGCAGCGGCGCTTTCCTGGAACATTTGCGCGCGCTGGGCATGGCCAGCATGCGGCGCGACGCGGCCCACTATGGCTACGCGCTGGCGCTGGGCGGCGCCGAAACCGACCTGCTCACGCTGACCAACGCCTATCGCGCGCTCGCCAACGGCGGTCGCTGGTCGCCCTGGCGCTTCGATCCGCAGACGGCGGACGCGGCGGCCCAGGCGGCGGACGCGCGCCGCGTGCTGTCGCCCGCAGCGGCTTTCATCGTGGCCGACATCCTGTCCGACCCGGCCGCGCGCGCGCCGACTTTCGGCCTGGCCAGTCCACTTTCCACGCATGGCTGGGCCGCCGTCAAAACCGGCACCAGCAAGGCCATGCGCGACAACTGGGCGGTCGGCTATACGGACCGCTATACGGTGGGCGTGTGGGTAGGCAATTTTTCCGGCGCGCCCATGTGGGACGTATCGGGCATTACCGGCGCGGCACCGGTGTGGCACGACCTGATCGAATACCTGCACGCCGGGCAGGCCGCGCGCCCGCCCGCGCCCCCGCCCGGTGTGGTCAGGCGCATGGTGCAATTCGAGCCCGAACTGGAAGCCGCGCGCGCGGAATGGTTCATGGCCGGCGCGGCCGTCACGCCAGGCGTGGAGCGCGTGGTGCTGAAAGCCCCGGCCGCGCGCGCGCAAATTCTGGCGCCGGCCGACGGCAGTGTGATCGCGCCGGACCCGGACATACCGCAAAGCCGCCAGTCGCTACTGGTGCATGCGTCGGCCGCGGATGCCTGCCTGCGTCTGGACGGCGTGGCACTTGCTCCCTGCGGCACCGTGCGCCTGTTCGTGCCGCTGCCGGGGCCGGGCCGGCACCGCGTGGAACTGGTAGACGCGTCCGGGAAATTACTTGACGCGCACAGCGTGGACGTGCGGCCCATCGTGCCGCCGCGCGCGGGCGCCACGGCACGCCAGCGCGGGCCGGGCTAGGCCGCGTCGTGGCCGCGCGGCCCAGTGACGCGCGGCGGGGGCGTTCTTACAGGCGGGAAAGCAGTTCCGCTTTTTTTGCGGAGAACTCTTCGTCGGTCAGTACGCCCTTGGCGCGCAGATCGGCCAGCCGCTCTATGGCGCCGAAAATATCCGAACCGTCGCGGCCCGCCGGGCTGCCGACGGCGTTGCCCGGCTGGAAAGCCGGCTGCGGCTGCTGAAGCGGCGGCGGTGGCGGCGCCTGGACCGGCTGGCCGTTGCGCAACACCACCGGCAGGCTGGCCAGATTGACCGTCCCGTACTGGCTGGTGAGCGTGATCGAGCCGCCGCTGCCCTGCTGTTGGGAAAACCCGCCGATCTGGTGGTCCAGCGTGTCGTACACCCAAACGTCGCCGCCGACATCCACGGCCAGGCGGTGCGCGTTGGCGAAATAGGCGTAGCGCACATTGTTCTGCGCGCCCAGCGAATTGGGCGCGCCCAGTTCCGCCGGATACCATTGCGCACGCGGATCCGGCACGAATAGCGTGGACGGCCCCATCCCCATGCCCATGGAGCTGGATTGACCACCGCCGGACTGGCTTTGCGACTGGAAACTGCCGCTGTGCAGCAGCCCCGGCTGGTCGTTCAGCACGGATGCGATTTCGCTGCACAAGGAATCGACGCGGCCTTTGAGCGCGTAATTGAACATGTCGCCCACCATGGTCATGCCGCCGCGCATCCACTGGCCGGCTCCGCCGAATTCGGGATGGCTGAATTGCGCCATGCTGCCGTTGCCATTGAGCACGGCGAACAGCATGTGGGTGATGGCGTCGTTGCTGACACCGTAACGCTGGGAAAGATCGGCGACCAGACGCTGGCCGGCCGGAGTAAGCTGCTGCATGAATCATCCCTTACGAGAGTGCCCCCGCGGGACAGTCCCGACATTGTACAGGCCGGGCACGGCCCATGGCATTTCGGCCCGGCAGGCCGCCGGCCGTGGCCACCCCAGTGTAGTCCGCCGGCCGGGAATTGCCTGCCACCAGGCGCCGCCGCCACGGTGGCATTATCGGGATAGCGGATAAGCCCGCTGAATCGCACGGACAGCACCTGCGCGGGCTGCGGGCGGATGTGCGTCCCACGTTCGCCCGGCGACCAGCTCAGGGCGAAGGGGAAGGGGAAGGGGAATCCGACGGTACGTACGCGAGCCGGCCGCACGCATTTCATCCGTTTCAGCGCGCCAGCCGGCGGCTTTCAAGCCGGCTCGCCGTGCCCCGATGCGGCCGCTATTGCCGGCCGCAGTCAAATCCATACTCGTCGATCGTTCCCACGCTCCAGCGTGGGAACGATGAACGGTTAAATTCCGCGTGCCTTGGGCGCGCGGGCGTCCCGCCCGCGCGCGCAGCGGCCGAGCGTGGATTCGCGGGCGAGACGCCCGCGCCCCGAGCGCAGTGCCGGATTTCGCGTGCGGCCTATGCGCCGAAACTGTAGGCCGCGCGCCGGTTAAGTTCCGCCCGCCTTCGATCGCTCCCACGCTCCAGCGTGGGAGCGCGTGCTTCACCGCTCCAGCGGTGCGCCCAGGCCGCTGGAGGGTGACCGTCCGTTCCTGGTTTTACATACTACGAGGCGCTGGAGCGCCTTTCGATCGTTCCCACGCTCCAGCGTGCGAACGATGATGAACGATGAAACGCCGCACGGTCTCCCACGGCGGACCCGGCGATCATTTTTTTCTCGCGGGGTTCCCGCGCCTAGGTCCCGCGCCCCGGTTCCGGCAGCGGCACCATGACCGGCTGGCCGGGCGCGCTGCA
>JAEUNN010000070.1 GCA_016791085.1 Rhodocyclaceae bacterium
GCCCATGTCCGCGCTCAGGAACTGCGGGCGCAGTTGTTCGCGCGCCTCGCGCGCCAAGGCGCGGATGTCGGTTTTGCGCGGCGTACCGTGGCGGCGCGCAAACAGTTCGGACACCTGTTCCACGGATTTGTGGAATACCGGGGCGATGATGTGCGAGGGCGGTTCGTTGTCGTTAAGTTGCAGGATGTATTCGCCGAGGTCGGTTTCTATCGGCACCACGCCGGCCGCTTCCAGGGCCTGGTTCAGGCCGGATTCTTCCGACAGCATGGATTTCGATTTGACAACCTTGCGGCAACCGTGCCGCGCGGCGATTTCCAACACCAGCCGGCATACTTCGTCGCCGTCACGCGCCCACAATACCGTGGCGCCGCGGCGCGTGGCCTCGGCTTCGAATGCCAGCAGCCAGTGGTCGAGATCGTGCAGGGCGCGATCGCGTATGGCGCGCGCCGCCTCGCGCGTGGCCTCGAATTCCGGCAGTTCGCGTATGGCCTGGGCACGCTTGTCGACAAATTTGCTTTTGGTTTTGCGCAGGTTGTCCTGCAGTACCTGATCGGCCAGTTTGTCCGTGACCCGGGCCTTGAAATGCATGGACTGGATTTGCATGGTCGCTCCCGCTCAGGATTGCGTCATGCCGGCAAGCACTTCGGCCAGGTGCAACACTTTGGTGGAGCGGTCGCCCATGCGCACCAGGCGCCCTTCGATATTGAGCATGCAGCCCAGGTCGCCCAGCACCACGGTGCGGACGCCGCTCGCGTGTATGTTGTCGCACTTGCGCGTGGCGATGGCAGCCGACAGTTCGCCGTACTTGACCGCGAAACTGCCGCCGAAGCCGCAGCATTCCTCGCAGCCCGGCATTTCGACCAGGCGCACGCCGGGCATGCGCGCCAATAACGTGCGCGGCGCGTGCTTGACGCCCAGTTCGCGCAAGCCGGAACAGCTGTCGTGGTAGGTCACACGCCCCTCGAAGCGCCCAGGCGGATCCGTCATGCCGGCCACCTCGACCAGAAAGCGGGAAAGTTCCCAGGTTTTCGCGGCCAGCGCTTCGGCGCGCGCGAGCCAATCCGGATCGGCGACGAACAGTTCGGGAAAATGCGTCTTTACGGTACCGGCGCATGAGCCGGAAGGAATCACCAGGTAATCGCAGCGTTCAAATTCGGCGATCAGTTTGCGCGCCAGCGCGCGCGCCGCTTCGGCGTCGCCGGCATTGAAGCCCGGTTGGCCGCAGCAGGTTTGTTCCGCCGGCACGATCACCTCGAAGCCGGCATGCTGCAACAGTTTGAGTGCGGCAAAGCCGATGCGCGGGCGCATCAGGTCTACCAGACAGGTCACGAACAATCCGACACGCCGCTGTGCCACCGCATTCTCCCCCATTTGATCCGGCGTTTTCCGGCCGACCGCTTGCATGGCTCAAAGCACTGAAATGCTTGATCTTCCTCTACCGTCGCGAGCGCACCTTAGGGGTGAGCGCCGCGACGCACCTGCGGATGCGTCCCTCTGAGGAATCCAGGACGACCGATCAGCGTCGACACTTCTGCGAATCATAGTCATTTGGCCGCACAGTCTTCGCAAAATCGGCAAACATTTCGCGCCGGTGCACCCGCGCGGGTAGGCGGAACGCGCTCGCGCAGTGTGCCGGGCGCGCGTGGGCGCATTAATGCTGCGCGGCGCGCATGGTTTGTTGTGGCAACCGAAGCAAGTTGGGGCATTGCGCCGTGCATTCGAAGCGCGGGCGCGCGGTCGCAAACTTCGGCACGGGGTTTGCGCAAAATTACGGGCGCGCGTTTCACGATGTGGGATAATTCGCCGCAGGTCGCAATATTCCCGAGCGCAGGACTTACCCCCTTGTCCCAACCGAACCCCCCCGAAAGCGGCAAAGGCCCGATACAGGTCATCGAGCGCATGATGAACCTGCTCGAAGTGTTGTCGTATCACCACGAGCCGGTGAGCCTCAAGCAGCTTGCGCTGGAAAGCGGTCTGCATCCGTCCACGGCGCATCGCATATTGCTCGCCATGACCACGTCCGGCTTCGTCGAGCGCGGCGAGCCCGGCACCTACCGTCTGGGCATACGCCTGCTGGAGTTGGGCAATCTGGTCAAATCGCGCATCAATATCCGCGAATCCGCCATGCCCCTGATGCAGGAACTGCACCAGGCGACCGGAGAAAGCGTCAATCTGGGCATACGTCAGGAAGACGAAATCGTCTATGTGGACCGCACCTCTAGCGGTCGCTCGGCGGTGCGCATCGTGCATATCGTGGGAGCGCGGGCGCCGCTGCACCTGACCGCGACGGGCAAACTGTTCCTTGCCGAAGAATCTGCCGCGCAGGTGCGCGACTATTGCCGCCGCACCGGCCTGCCCGGCCAGACGCCCAGTTCGATCACCGACGCCGCCAAACTGGAGCGCGAACTGGACAAGGTGCGCCGCCACGGCGTGGCATACGATCTGGATGAGGTCGAGGTCGGCGTGCGCTGCATCGCGGCCGGCATACGCGACGACAGCGGACACATGGTGGCAGGTCTGTCGCTGTCCTCACCGGCGGAACGTTTCAATCCGGATTGGGCGGCGCGCGTGCGCGCCACCGCAGATGAAATTTCGCGCGCCCTGGGCTATGGCGGAAACCGCCAGCGCTAGGTGACGGGCGCGCCCAGCGCCCGTGCAGCGCGTGTATGCGCGCCGGTGGCGCGGCGCTTTACTCGACGCTCAGTTGATTTCTGACGCTAAGTTTTTCTACCCACTTCTTGATGCGGTTGGCGTCGCCTATGCGCGTGAGGCGGCCGACGGAATCGAGCAGCACGATGATGACCGGCTTTTCGCTGAGCCAGGCTTTCATGACCAGGCACTTGCCGGCTTCGTTGGTGAAACCGGTTTTCGATACGCCGATCTGCCAGTCCGGGCTGGACACCAGGGCGTTGGTATTGACGAAACGCATGTTGCGGTGGCCGACCGCCACGTGATATTCGCGCTCCGTGGTGAATTCGCGGATCAGCGGATAACGCGACGCCGCTTCGACCATGCGCGCCAAATCCTGCGGGCTGGACACATTGGACGGGTTGAGGCCGGTGGTGTCGTAGAAACGCGTATCGCGCAAACCCAGTTCGACCGCCTTGCGGTTCATGGCCGCCAGAAATGCTTCACGGCCGCCCGCATAGCTGCGCCCCAGCGCCGAGGCGGCACGGTTTTCCGACGACATGAGGGCGAGCCGCAACATTTCCTCGCGCGACAGTTCGGCGCCCACGAACAGGCGCGAATGCGTGCCCTTGATCGAATCGATGTCTTCTTCGGTCACTGCGATCGGCTCGGCGAGGTCGGGCTTGGCGTCGAGCACGACCATGGCGGTCATGAGCTTGGTGATCGAGGCGATCGGCACCACGCTTTCGGCATTGCGCGAATACAGAATTTGCCCCGACGTGGAATCCTGCACCAGCACCGCGGCGGATTTCAGATTGGGACTGCCGTCGGACATGAAATCGGGTTCCGCCGCAACACTGCGCGCCTTCCGA